>NZ_JBFUMO010000023.1:0-25823 GCF_054049355.1 Roseateles sp. P5_E11
CGCTTGGGCAGCGGCCTCGTTGCCTGCATGCTAGTGAAGCGGCTACTGATGGCAAGCGACCTTTTGCCGCAACTTGTGGTTACTGAACACTTGACCAATAATCGCCGACATGCCCCGMCCCAGCCAGGATCAGGACCAGGCCCTGCTCGCCGCCGGCGCCGCCCTCTACCCGGGGCTCGGCTGCGCGGGTCTGTCGGTGCGCCGCGTGGCCGAGGCGGCCGGCGTCAACCCGGCCATGGTCCACTACCACTTCGGCAGMAAGGACGCCTTCCTGCGCGCCTTGTTGCAGCGGCATTACGAGGAGATGTTCAGCGCGCTGTCGCTGACGAGTGCAGGCGACGGCGACGTCATGGAGCGCCTGGCCGCCGCGCTGCTGGGCGTGGCGCGCTTCGTCCGCGAGCACCGGCCGCTGATCGCGCGCGTCTGGGCTGATGCGCAAGCCGGTCAGGCCGTGGCCCAGGATTTTCTTCGCGCGAATGCACCGCGACACCTGGGTGTGTTGCTTGCCCTGCTGCAGGAGGCGCAGGCGCGCGACTGCCTGCCGCGGCAGCCGCTGCTGACACGCTTTTCCTTCCTGATGGGCGCAGTCGTTGCGCCGCTGATCCTGGTCGGCGGCATGAAATCCATCGATGTTGTCCCCCCCGCGCTGCTGGCCGCGGTGGACGACGAAGTGCTGTCGGATGCGGCCTTGCAACGGCGCATCGAATGGGCGCTGCTCGGCCTGGCCAGCGGCGTCTGAGGAGTCGACATGAAACGAATCCTTCCCTTGCTCGCCGTGATGCTGGTCGGCTGCGGCGACAAGCCGCCCGAGGGCTGGACGGGTTATGCCGAGGCCGAATTGGTCTATATCGCGCCGCCGGTGGCAGGTCGGCTGGCAACGCTGGCCGTGCGCTCCGGTGAGGCTGTCGCCACCGGCCAGGCGCTGTTCGAGCTGGATGCGACACCCGAGCTCGCCGCCGACGCCGAGGCCAGCGCACGCGCCAGAAGCGCGCAGGCCCAGGCACTGAACGCCGACAAGGGCCGGCGCGGCCCCGAGCTGGCCGTCACGAAGGCTCAACTCGACCAGGCCCGCGCCGCCGAACGCCTGGCCAGCATCGACCTGACGCGCCAGCAGGAGTTGTTAGGCCGGGGCTTCGTCGCCCAGGCTCGCGTCGACGACGCCGCGACGGTGCTGGCCCAGGCCCGTGCTCGCGTGATGGAGCTGGACGCCGCGTTGCAAGTGGGCCGGCTGCCGGCGCGGGATGACGAGCGCAATGCCGCCCGCGCTCTGGCCGACGCAGCCCAGAGCAGCCGCGCGCAGACGGCCTGGCGCGTCGAGCAGAAGCGCCAGAGCGCACCCATGCCGGCGCGCGTGCAGGACGTCTTCCTGCGTCCCGGCGAGTGGGTGGCCGCTGGCCAACCCGTGCTGGCCCTGCTGCCGCCGGCCAACCGCAAGGCGCGCTTCTACGTGCCGCAGTCGGCGGTCGGCGGCTTGAAGCTGGATGCGCCGGTGAACTTGCGCTGCGACGGCTGTGGCGCAGCCATTGCGGCGCGCATCAGCTTCATCGCCGCCGGCCCGGAGTACACGCCGCCAGTCATCTACTCCAACCAGCAGCGCGACAAACTCGTCTTCCTTGTCGAGGCGCGGCCGGTGAAGGCCGAGGACGCGGAGCGCTTGCATCCGGGGCAGCCGTTGGATGTCACGCCATGACGGCGCCGAGCGCAGGGCCGCCCCAAGCCGGCACGCATCCCCTCGGGGGATCGGGCGCGGTACACCGCGACCGAGGGGCCAGCGACCTCGAGCTGGCCATTGATGTCCGGGGGCTGAGCAAGTCCTACGGCAACCGCAAGGTGGTCGACAACGTCGACATGCAGGTCGCCACCGGCCGCATCGTCGGTTTCCTCGGCCCGAATGGCAGCGGCAAGACGACGTCCTTGCGCATGCTGTGCGGGCTGCTGACGCCCGATGCTGGCGAAGGGAAAGTGCTGGGCCTGGACTTCCGCCGCCAGGCCGCCGAGGTCAAGCGCCAGGTCGGCTACATGACGCAGAAGTTCGGCCTCTACGAAGACCTGTCGATCCGCGAGAACCTGGACTTCATCGCACGCCTGTTCTCGATGGAGAACCGCCACGAGGCCGTCGATGCGGCGCTGCAGCGGCTCGGGCTCAAGACCCGCGAGAAGCAACTCGCCGGCGCGCTGTCCGGCGGCTGGAAGCAGCGCCTGGCCCTGGCCGCCTGCCTGCTGCACAAACCTCGCCTGTTGCTGCTGGATGAACCCACGGCCGGCGTCGACCCCAAGGCGCGGCGCGAGTTCTGGGACCAGATCCACCAGCTCGCTCAGGAAGGCATCACCGTGCTCGTGTCCACCCACTACATGGACGAAGCCGAGCGCTGCGACGAGCTGGTCTATATCGCCTATGGCCGCGTGCTGGCGCGCGGCACGGCGGCATCCGTCGTGCAGGAGGCGGGCGCCAAGGATCTCGAAGACGCCTTCGTCAAGCTCGTCGGCCAGGCCACCGACAACTATTCGGAAGCGCACTGATGCAGTCCCTGGCCCGCATCGTCGCCATCGCGCTGAAGGAAGTGCAGCAGATGCTGCGCGACAAGCTCACCTTCGCGATGGCGGTGGGCGTGCCCATCATGCAACTGGTGCTGTTCGGCTACGCGATCAACACCGACCCCAAGGGCCTGCCCACGGCCGTCGTCTCGCAGGACACCAGCCCCATGGCGCACAGCCTGGTCGCGGCGCTGCAGACGAGTGGCTATTTCCACGTCGTCGAGAGCGGCATCGCGGAGTCGCGCGGGGACGCGCTGCTGCAGCGCGGCGACATCCAGTTCCTCGTCGTCGTACCGGACGACTTCGGCGCCCGCGTCGTGCGCGGCGAGAAACCGGCCGTGCTGATCGCGGCCGACGCGACCGACCCGTCGGCCGGCGGCAACGCCATCGCCGCGCTGAGCCAACTCGGCCAGACGGCGCTGAACCGCGACCTGCGCGGTGCCCTGGCCTCGCGGGCCCCGCAGCCCCTGCCCTTCGAGGTGCGCATCCAGCGCCGCTACAACCCCGAAGGCCTGTCGCGCTACAACATCGTGCCCGGGTTGGTCGGCACCATCCTGACGATGACCATGGTCATGCTGACGGCGCTGGCCATGACGCGAGAACGCGAGCGCGGCACGATGGAGAACCTGCTGGCCACGCCGGTGCGGCCCTTCGAGGTGATGGCCGGCAAGATCCTGCCCTATATCGTGCTGGGCTATGTGCAGCTGGGCGTCATCCTCGGCGCGGCCTTTGCGCTCTTCAACGTGCCCATGGTGGGCAGCGTGACGCTGCTGCTGGCCATGATCGGCGTCTTCATGCTGGCCAACCTGGGGGTGGGCTTCACCTTCTCGACGCTGGCGCAGAACCAGCTGCAGGCCCTGCAGCTGACTTTCTTCTTCTTCCTGCCGTCCATGCTGCTGTCGGGCTTCATGTTTCCTTTTCGCGGCATGCCGCAATGGGCGCAATACCTGGGCGAGGTGCTGCCGCTGACCCACTTCCTGCGCATCGTGCGCGGCGTCATGCTCAAGGGCTCGGGCGCAGCCGAGCTGCTGCCGGAGTTGTGGCCCATGCTGGCCTTTCTGGCCGCGGCGGGTGGCATCGCATTGCTGCGCTACCGGCAGACTCTCGACTGATCAATAGACGGGATCCGGCAGCTTTTCCTTGGCCACGACGCGCTGCGTTGCCGCCCGCTCGAACACCCGCTTCAGATAGGCGCCCAAAGCCGGCCGCGTCTTGGCCGGGTTGGCCTGCATGCGCGTCCAGCGGCACAGCATGAAGGCCAGCGGGTCGATGGCCGTGAATTGGTCACCCAGGAACCAGTCGCCGCCATGGCGGGCCAGCTCGGCATCCATCTGGTCCAGCATGGGCGCGATCTGCGCCTCGGCACGGGCCTTCACCTCGTCGGCGTTGGCGGCCATGCGGTCGGGGTAGTAGTAATGGATCAGCATGGCCTGCAGCGTGTTGGTCAGCCAGACCATCCACTTGTAGTACTGGGCCCGCTCGGCGGTGCCGGGCGCTGGCGCAAAGCCGGAGTGGCAGTCGGCCAGATGCATCAGGATGGCGGCCGTCTCGTAGAGCACGAGATCACCGTCGACCAGCACGGGGATCACGCCGTTCGGGTTGAGCTTCAGATAGGCCGGCGACTTGTGCTCGTTGTTGGCACGGTCCACCTGGCGCAGCGTGTAGGGAATGCCCATTTCCTCAAGCAGGAGATGGGGCGCGAAGCTCGCGTTGCTGGGGTAGTAAAACAGTTCGATCATGGCGGTGCGACAGGCTGGGAACAGGAAGCGGTGAACTTTACGTGGCCGCAATGCCACCGCAGTGCACCCGCGCGACGCTGACGGCGTTGGCAATCCACCCCTGACTTCGGGTTGAAGACGATGAAGACTCTGCTCCATTCCTCTGCTGCGGCCCTGCTGGCGCTGACCGCTGTTCTGGCCGCACCGGCCGCCCACGCCGACGTGCGCGTTCGCGCCAACATCGGCATGGTGTTCGACAACCGCTACCACCACGACCACTACTACCCCGCGCCCGGCTATGTGGCACCCCACGTGCCCTACGGCTCGGTCATGATCGGCGCCGGCCCGGGGCGCTACTGGTTCCATGGCGGTGTCTGGTATCAGCCCTATGGCCCGCGCTACCGCGTCGTGCTGCCACCGGTCGGCGTGGTCATTCCGCTGCTGCCACCGGCCTATGTCACGCTGACGCTGGGCGGCCTGCCCTACTACTACGCCAACGGCGTCTACTACCGGCCGGTGCCGGAAGGCTACGTCGTCACGACACCGCCGCCCGAAGCCGCCACGGCCCAGGTGATGCCGGCACCTGCGGCCCCGGCGCCGAGGCCCGAACCCATCGTCTATCCGCGCAACGGCCAGTCGCCCGAGCAGCTGGAAAACGACCGCCGCGACTGCAACCGCTGGGCGACGACTCAGCCGAACGCGCAGGCCGACAGCAGCGTGTTCAACCGCGCCATCGAAGCCTGCATGGACGGCCGCGGCTACACGATGAAGTAACGCCTCTCTGGGGCCGAGCGCCGGGCCGCTCCCAAGCCGGCCCGTCAGGCGATGTGCTCGCGGCTCAACGCCGCGAGCATCGCCGTCCCCTAGGGGGACCGACCAGGCGCGTCCGCGTTCAGCGAGACGCGACTGGGCGAGGGACGCCCGTACCTCACGGCGGTCATCTCGGCCAGGATGCTGAGCGCAATCTCCGGCGGCGTGCGCGCACCGATGTCCAGGCCCACGGGGCCATGCAGGCGATCCAGCTCCGCATCGGTCAGCCCGAAATGCTCGCCCAGCCGCGCACGGCGCTTGGCCTGGTTGACGCGCGAGCCGATGGCGCCCACATAGAAGGCCGCGCCCTTGAGCGCCTCCATCAGCGCGAGGTCGTCCAGCTTGGGATCGTGCGTCAGCGCGACGATGGCCGTGGCGCCGTCGGGCTTGAAGGCGATGACGACGTCGTCGGGCATGTCGCGCGTCAACGTGACGCCAGGGATGGCGAAACCATCGGCGTACTCGGCGCGCGGGTCGCAGACGGTGACGCCATAGCCCAGTGCCAGCGCCATTTGGGCGAGGTAGTCGGTCATCTGGCCGGCGCCGATGACGAGCAAGCGCCATTGCGGGCCATGGTGGCTGACGAGCTGGGTGTCGGTCAGCGTCAAGGTGTCGGCACCCGGCTCGGCGTCGGCCAGCGTGGCGATGCCCGTTGCCAGGTCCAGCGTGCGGCGCACGCGCTCGCCGCGCTCCAGCCGTGCCAGCAACGCGTCGACACCCGACTGCGGCCCCAGTGGCTCCAGCATCAGCTCCAGCGTGCCGCCGCAGGGCAGGCCGAAGCGGCGCGCCTCCTCGGCGCCAACGCCGTAACGCAACGGCGTCGGCCGGGCCAACTTCAAGCTGCCCGCACGCAATTGGGCGACCAGGTCGTCCTCGATGCAACCGCCGGACACCGAGCCGGCGATCAGCCCGTCGTCGCGAACGGCCACCAGCGACCCGACCGGCCGCGGCGCCGAGCCCCAGGTGCGCGTGATCGTGCCCAGCACGACGCCACGTGCCTCGGCCCGCCACGCGGCGGCCGTGCGCAAAACGCTGAGATCGAGGTTGTCCATGTCTTTGTTGGCGAGGCCGGCCGCCACCATACCGCGAGCCGCGCCGGCTTGCAGCGACCATGACCTGCGGCCACACGCGGGCCGCTTCCTACACTGGCCCACTCTCGTTGAAAGTCCCTCATGAAGAAAGCCTTTCTCGCTGCCCTCCTCTTTGCCAGTTTGGCCAGCCTGGCCGGCTCGGCCCTCGCCCAGCTGCCGGTCCAGGCCCAGCCCGACCACGCCAAGCTGCTGGCCAGCAGCGACCCCAAGCTGGCGGCCAACAAGCGCCTGGTCTACAACTTCTGGCGCGAAGTCTTCGAGGGCGGGCACATGGAGCTGGCGGACCGCTACCTGGCCGAGTCCTATATCCAGCACAACCCGGAGGTGCCCACCGGGCGCGCCGGCTTTGTCGACGTGTTCTCCAAGGTCGCCACGCCCAAGCCCATCGAGGCCCGCGTCAAGGCGCCGCTGGTTGCCATCGTGGCCGAGCGCGATCTGGTGATCCTCAGCTTCGTCAGCGAGCTGCCCGACCCCAAGGACGCCACCAAGACCTACACGACCACCTGGTTCGACATGTTCCGCATCGAGAACGGCAAGATCGCCGAGCACTGGGACCCCGACACCAAGCACTGACACCCGCCCGGCAGCTGACTGCTCATCTATAGGGGTTTGCGCAGCCCCTGCCTGCCCGACGGCAGGCGACGATAGCCTCGCGACGGCCACCCAGGCCGCACCGAGGRGACATCGAGATGGGCATTCCTATCAAGCTGGCAGTAAACGGGCGGACGGTGAGCCGCGAGGTCGCGCCCGACCAGTTGCTGGTGCAATTTCTGCGCGAAGACCTGGCACTGACCGGCACCCATGTCGGCTGCGACACCGCGCAATGCGGCGCCTGCACCGTCCACTTGAACGGCCGGGCGGTGAAGTCCTGCAGCATGCTGGCCGTGCAGGCCGACGGCGCGGCGGTAACCACCATCGAAGGCCTGACTGGCGCCGACGGCGTCTTGCATCCCATGCAGGCCGCTTTCAAGGAATGCCACGGTCTGCAATGCGGCTTCTGTACGCCGGGCATGGTCGTGAGCGCCATCGACCTCGTGCAGTACCATGACTGTTCCAGCGAGACCGCCATCCGTGAGGGGCTGGAGGGCAATCTCTGCCGCTGCACGGGCTATCAGAACATCGTGCGCGCCGTGCAGGTCGGCGCAAGCTCGATGGGCTTGGGGGCGGACCGCCCGAGCGCAGCGAGTAGCTCGGCCCCCAACTGATCAGGAGGTGACCATGAACGCACCCAAGGAAGGCTTCATCGGCCAGAGCATCAAGCGCCGCGAGGACGCGCGCTTCCTGACCGGCCGCGGCCAGTACACCGACGACATCGTGCTGCCTCGCCAGACGTTCGGCGTGTTTGTGCGCAGCAACTATGCCCATGCGCGGCTCAGGCGCGTGGACACGGCCGCGGCGCTGGCCGCCGAGGGGGTGCTGGGCGTCTACACCGGCGAGCACTTCCGCGATGTCGGCGGCCTGCCCTGCGGCTGGCTCATCAACAGCATCGACGGCACGCCGATGAAGGAGCCCAAGCATCCCATCCTGGCGGACGGCAAGGTGCGCTACGTGGGCGATGCACTGGCCCTGGTCGTGGCCGAGACCCTGGCCGAGGCCAAGGCCGCGGCAGCGCTGGTCGAGGTGGATTACGACGAGTTGCCCGCCGTTGCCGACACGGCCACCGCGGCCGGCCACGCGGGCACGGTGCATGACGAAGCCGCGGACAACCGCTGCTACACCTGGGGCTGCGGCGACAAGGCCGCGACCGACGCGGCTTTTGTCAACGCGCCGCACATCACCAAGCTCCAGTTCCGCAACAACCGCCTCATCCCCAACGCCATCGAGCCACGCGCCGCCAACGCCAGTTACGACCCCAGCAGCGATCACTACACGCTGTACGTCGCCAACCAGAACCCGCATGTCGAGCGCCTGCTGATGTGCGCCTTCGTGCTCGGCATTCCCGAGCACAAGCTGCGCGTCGTGGCGCCCGACGTGGGCGGCGGCTTCGGCTCCAAGATCTTCCTGTACGCCGAGGAGACGGCGCTGGTCTGGGCCAGCAAGCAGCTGGGCCGGCCGATCAAGTGGACGGCCGAGCGCAGCGAAAGCTTTTTGTCCGACGCCCATGGCCGCGACCACGTGACGACGGCCGAGCTGGCGACCGACAGCAACGGTGCCTTCCTGGCCATGCGCGTGCACACGACGGCCAACCTCGGCGCCTACCTGTCGACCTTCGCCTCCTGCGTGCCGACCATCCTGTACGCGACGCTGCTGGCCGGCCAGTACACGACGCCCAGGATCTACGCCGAGGTCACCGGCGTGTTCACCAACACCGCGCCGGTGGACGCCTACCGCGGTGCCGGCCGGCCCGAGGCAACCTATGTCGTCGAGCGGCTGGTGGAAACGGCCGCGCACGAGCTCGGCATCGATCCCGCCGAGATCCGCCGCCGCAACTTCATCAAGGAGTTTCCCTACGCGACGCCAGTCGGTCTGACCTATGACATCGGCGACTACGACGCCACGCTCACACAAGTGCAGCAGCTCGCCGACGTGGCGGGCTTCGCGGCCCGCAAGGCCGTCAGCGAGGCCAAGGGGCTGAAGCGCGGCATCGGTTACTCGACCTATATCGAAGCCTGTGGTCTGGCGCCGTCCAACGTCGCCGGGGCGCTCGGCGCGCGCGCCGGCCTGTTCGAGGCCGCCGAGGTGCGCGTGCATCCAACCGGCAAGGTCACTGTCTTCACGGGCAGCCACTCGCATGGCCAGGGCCATGAGACGACCTTCGCGCAGGTCGTGGCCGACCGCCTCGGCATTCCGCTGGAAGACATCGACATCCAGCACGGCGACACCGGCAAGGTGCTGTTCGGCATGGGCACCTATGGCAGCCGGTCCCTCGCCGTGGGCGGCGCAGCCATCGTCAAGGCGGTGGACAAGGTCATCGCCAAGGGCAGGAAGATCGCCGCCCATCTGCTGGAGGCGGGCGAGGGCGACATCGAGTTCAAGGACGGCGAGTACCGCATCGCCGGCACCGACCGCGCCATCCCCTTCGCCCAGGTGTCGCTGACGGCCTACGTGCCGCACAACTACCCGCTCGACAAGCTGGAACCCGGCCTCAACGAGAACGCCTTCTACGACCCGAGCAACTTCACCTATCCGGCTGGCAGCTATGTCTGCGAAGTGGAGGTGGACCCCGCCACCGGCGTCGTGCGCATAGCCCGCTTCAGCGCGGTGGACGACTTCGGCAACATCGTCAATCCGATGATCGTCGAAGGCCAGGTGCATGGCGGCTTGGCGCAGGGCATCGGCCAGGCGCTGCTGGAGCATGGCGTCTACGACCCGGAATCGGGTCAGCTGCTCACGGGCAGCTACATGGACTACGCGATGCCGCGCGCCGACGACCTGCCGAGCTTCACCGTGCAGACGGCCAAGGGCACGCCCTGCACGCACAACCCGCTGGGCGTGAAAGGCTGCGGCGAAGCCGGCGCGATCGGCTCGCCGGCCGCCGTGATGAACGCGATCTGCGACGCCATCGGCGTCAAGGACCTGGCCATGCCGGCCACGCCGTGCACGGTCTGGACGGCGCTGCAATCGGCCAAGGCCTGAGGAGATGACGATGAACTACCAAGCCGCATCCTCCGTCGCCGCCGCCCGCCTGGGCGCGGAAGACAAATTCCTGGCCGGTGGCCAGTCCCTGCTCGGCGCCATCAAGCTCGGCCTGGCCGCGCCCGCAGGCCTGGTCGACGTGCGCCGCCTGCCCGAGTTGCAGGGCATCACGGTCGATGCCAAGACCGTGCGCATCGGCGCCGCGACGACGCACGCGACGGTCGCCGCCTCAAGCGACGTGCAGCGCGCCATCCCCGCGCTGGCCGACCTGGCCGGCCGCATCGGCGACCGCCAGGTGCGCAACGTCGGCACGCTGGGCGGCAGCCTGGCCAACAACGACCCCGCCGCCTGCTACCCGGCCGCCGTACTGGGCTTGGGCGCCACCATCCACACCAGCAGCCGCCAGATCGCCGCCGACGACTTCTTCCAGGGCCTGTTCACGACGGCGCTGCAGGACGGCGAGCTGATCACCGCCGTCAGCTTCCCCATCCCGAAGGCGGCCGCCTGGCAGAAGTTCAAGCAGCCGGCCTCGCGCTTCTCGCTGGTGGGCGTGTTCGTGGCGCGCCTGGACGGCGGCGTGCGCGTGGCGGTCACCGGCGCTGGGCCGGGTGTGTTCCGCTGCAGCGAGATGGAGACGGCTCTCGGCCGCGACTGGAGCGCGGCCGCGGCACGTGCGGTCAGGGTCAGCGCCGATGGGCTGAACAGCGATCTGCACGGCACGGCGGCCTATCGTGCGGCGCTGATCCCGGAGCTGGCCGCGCGGGCCATCGCAGCGGCTTAGCTCGCGGTCTTTTCGCTCTCCTGCGCCGCCACCACCGCCTCGCGCCACAGCCGCGAGGGAATGAAGGTGCGCAACTGCTCCATGGCCTTGTCGATCAGGGCCGGGTGCAGGCCATGGTCGAGATGGGGCAGCAGATCGGCTGTCACATCGGCGCCGAGGTCGACCAGGGACTGGGCTGCGTCCACCAGGTGGCGGTAGGGGAAGCGCTGGTCCGCCAGCCCATGCAGCAAGTGCACGCAGACGTCCTGCGGCGCGTGCTCGGGCCGGGCGATGTAGCCGCCGGCAAAGGCCAGGACGCGGCCGACGAGTTCGGGTTCAGCCTGCACGGCCTCCAGCGCCAGCAACGCGCCGTCGCCAACACCGGCCAGCGCAACGCGCTGCCAGGGAAGATCCAGTTTGCGGGCCTCCAGGCGCAGGCGCTCGATCAGATGGGGCAGCGCAGCGCTGACGCCCTCGGCGCCGGGCGCAGCGTCCAGCCACCAGCGGCAGCGGCCCTCGGCGTCGCGCAGGGGCGGGTGCAGATTGAGCGTCAGCGCGTTGGGATATTGGGCATGCAGGGCYGCGGCCAGCGGTGCGAGGGTGTCGGGGCCATCGGGGGCGATGCCGCTGTCAGGGAGCAGGGCGAACAGCAGGCCGGGCGCTGTTGCATCTTGAGGGAGGCTCATGCCTGTATTTTCGGTCCTGCCCGCTATCCTGCGCTGCTGTTTTGATGTTTCGCCCCACCCGGGCCCGCCTTGATGGAACTGAAAGTAAACGGCCAGGCCCMGACCCTGCCGGAGGCCACCAGCGATCCGGCGATGCCGCTGCTTTGGGCGCTGCGTGACGGCCTGAACCTGACCGGCACCAAGTTCGGCTGCGGCATCGCGGCCTGCGGCGCCTGCACGGTGCATGTCGACGGCCAGGCCGTGCGCTCCTGCGTGACGCCGGTGGGCGCCGTGACCGGCAAGGCCATCACGACCATCGAAGGACTCGCCAGCAAAGACCATCCCCATGCATTGCAGCTCGCCTGGCTGGCCGAGCAGGTGCCGCAATGCGGCTACTGCCAGAGCGGCATGCTGATGGCCGCCGCGGCGCTGCTGGCCAAGAACCAGGCCCCCAGCGACGCCGACATCGACGCGGCGATGACCAACCTCTGCCGCTGCGGCACCTACCCGCGCGTGCGCGCCGCGATCAAGCAAGCGGCCAGACAGATGAAGGCCAAGCCATGAGGCGGGCCGAGCGCTGGGCCGCTCCCGAGCCGGCCCGCATCCCCTCGGGGGCTGAGGCCCGACTTCGCCAGCCCGGTGGGCTGGCGATGCCTGCCGAAGAGCTGCGGCACCGACCGCAGCGCGGCCTGCAAGGCCGACCGATGTACCCATCGGGCGAGGGGCCGACATGAAGCGACGGACGCTGCTCTTGACCGGGGCTGGCGCGTTGGGGGCGCTGATCGTCGGCTGGGGCTTCATGCCGCCACGCTCACGCCTGGGCAACGCCCACACGCTGCCGCCGGTCGAAGGCGAGGTCGGGCTGAATGGCTGGATCAAGATCGCCGCCGATGGCACGGTGCTGCTGGCCATGAACCGCAGCGAGATGGGCCAGGGCGTGCATACCGCACTGGCGCAGCTGGTGGCCGAAGAGCTCGACGTGCCGCTGCACGCGGTGCGCCTGACGCCAGCCGGCCATGACGCCATCTACGGCAATATCGCCACCTCCCTGGGCAATATCCCGTTCGGCCCACGCGACCACGAGCGCCGCGCCTTCAGGTTCTCGTCCTGGGTCACGGCCAAGGTCGCACGCGAGCTCGGGTTGAACCTGACGGGTGGCTCCTCGACCGTCGCCGACGCCTGGGATGCACTGCGCCTGGCGGCCGCCACGGCGCGCGCCCAGTTGCTGGGCGCCGCGGCGCTGAAGCACAAGCTGCCGGTGGCCGAGCTGTCGGTCAAGGCCGGCGTCATCCACCATGCCAGCGGCGCGCTCAGCCACTATGGCGAGCTCGCCACCCAGGCGGCGCTGACGCCGCCTGGTGACGTGGCGCTGAAGCCGCGCAGCCAGTGGACGCAGATCGGCCAGGCCCTGCCGCGCCTGGACCTGGCCGCCAAGGTGGACGGCAGTGCGCGCTTCGGCCTGGACGTGCGCGAGCATGGCCAGGTCTTCGCCGCCATTCGCCACTGCCCCATGCTGGGCGGCGGCCTGGGGCCGGCCAACGTCGACGCGGTGCGTGCGCGGCCCGGCGTGCTGCGCGTCGTGGCCCTCGGCCCCATCGCGGGCTCCACGGCGGCCTATGCCGTCGTCGCCCGCACGACCTGGCATGCCCTGGAGGCCGCCAAGGCGCTTGACGTTCAATGGCAGCCGCCACCGAACGGCAGGCTGGATTCCAGGGCCATCCTCGCGTCGCTGGAGAGTGAGGCGCGCCGCGCCCACGAAGCCGGCGATGGCTTCGCCTTCCTGAAGCAGGGCGACGTGAAAGCCGCGCTGGCCGGGGCAACGACGAAGGTGGAGGCTATCTACAGCGCGCCTCATCTCGCTCACGCCACCATGGAGCCGATGAACTGCACGGTCCAAGTGCTGGACGGCCACGTCAGCGTCTGGGCGCCGACCCAGGTGCCGGGCTTTGCGCGCGACGTCGCTGCGCGCGTGGCCGGCGTGGCGCCGGAAGCGGTGACGGTGCACGTGACCTATCTCGGCGGCGGTTTCGGCCGGCGGCTGGAGGTGGACTTCATAGCCCAGGCCGTGCGCGTCGCGCTGGAGATGGGCGGGCTGCCGGTGCAGCTGGTCTGGTCGCGCGAGGAGGACATGACGCACGACTTCTATCGCCCCGCCGAGGTGGCCGTGCTGCAGGGCGGGCTGGACGCCCAAGGCCGCCCTGTGGCGCTGGCCATCACCAATGCCGCGGACGCCCTGCTGCCGCGCTGGGCCGAGCGCGTCATGCCCGGGCTGGCGCCGACGCTGGACGTGCTGAACCGCAACGCCTTCCCCGATGGCCGCGCGCCGGCCGCCCTCTTCAAGCGCGGCGACGCGCCCGACAAGACGGCTTCTGAGGGCCTGTTCGACGTGGCCTATGCCATCCCCAACACGCGCGTCGCCCACCAGGCCACGCACAGCGGCGTGCCGGTCGGCATGTGGCGCGCCGTGGGTCATTCCCACCACGCCTTCTTCAAGGAAAGCTTCATCGACGAGATGGCCCACGCCGCCAAGGCCGATCCGGTGGCCTTTCGCCTGGCGCTGCTGGAGGGCCTGCCGCGCCACCAGGCCGTGCTCCGGCGCGCGGCCGAGGCGGCCGGCTGGGGGCAGCCACTGCCAACGGGCGTGGCGCGTGGTGTGGCCGTGCACGAGAGCTTTGGCAGCGTCGTGGCCCAGGTCGTGGAAGTGACGCGGAACCAGGGGCCCAGCGTGAAGCGGGTCGTCTGCGCCGTCGACTGCGGCACTGTCGTCAACCCCAGCATCGTCGTGCGCCAGATGGAGAGCTGCATCGTCTTCGGGCTTACAGCCGCGCTGTGGGGACGCATCGACATCGTGGGCGGCGAGGTGCAGCAGAAGAGCTTCCCCGACCACCCGCTGATGACGCTGGCCCAATGCCCTGTCATCGAGACCCATCTGATGCCCAGCGACGGCCTGCCCAGCGGCGTCGGCGAGCCTGGCTTGCCGCCGGTTGCGCCAGCCCTGGCCAATGCCTGGTTCGCGCTGACGGGCGAGCGCCGGCGCAGCCTGCCGCTGCGGGCCTGAGGGCAGCCGACCCCTTGTTCACGGGGTGTCGACGCAGCTGACAGTCGTGCTCTCCGTCGCGCGAAGCGGCCGCTTGCCGCCCAGGAAGAATGGGCAATGGCGCGAAGTTTGCGTGCCATAGATCATTTCTTCTTTCGAGGGCGGCGCCATGAGAACTCTTCAGCATCTGCTTGCCACCGCCCTCCTCGCAGGCACCGCGTTTGCCCAGGCCGCACCCGTCTACTGGACCGACTGGCAAAGCAGCAATCCCAACGCCGCCGGCTTCGAGGGCTATGGCGTCATCACGACGACCACCGCCACGGTCAACGTGACCTATACCAACCGCCAGGGCGTCGGTTTCTACGACACCGGCAGCGGCTTCGACTATTGGGCCTACGGCACGTCCTACACCAGCAGCGCCGTCGACAACCGGCCTACCGGCTCTGACCAGATCGCACTGGCGGCTGCCGGCTCACAGACGCTKCACTTCTCCCAGGCCATCGCCAATCCGGTGTTTGCCTTCATCAGCCTGAACGGCAACGGCTACGGCTTCGACCAGGACTTCGACATCCTCAGCGTCGGCTGCGGCTACTGGGGTTGCGGCAATGTCACCAAGAACGTCATCGACCACGGCGGCGGCGTGTTCGAGTACCAGCTTATCGGCAGCGGCGAGCCCCACGGCGCCATCCGCTTCAAGGGCAGCTTCGACACCGTCACCTGGAACAGCCTGACCAACGAGTACTGGAATGGCTTCACGGTTGGCGTGCAGGGTACGGCGGTCGAGGTCTTCGGCCTGCCCGAGCCCACGGGCCTGGCGCTGACCAGCCTGGTACTGGTCGTCGCGGTCGGCGCGCGCCGTCGCCGCAGCTGAACCCACAGTCCTCCATGAAAAACGGCGGCCCGCGGGCCGCCGTTTTGCTTTGGGCCCGCGGTATTCCGGGCCGAGCGCCGGGCCTGCCATTGGCCAGAGGCCAATGGCCTTCCGWAGGCACAAGCAGTCCGCAGGGACTGCTTGTGTCCGGCTCCAGTTCACCRAGCCGGCCCGTCTGACGATGTGCTTGCCGGTCGATCCGGCAAGCATCGCCGTCCTCCAGGGGGACCGGGCGAGGGGCTCACACTTTTATCGAGAACGGGTTGAAGTTGGTGCCGCGGTCGTAATGGTCCTCGCCCTCGGCGCGCTTCAGGAAGGCGACGACTTTGGCCGTCAACGGGTACATGACGGCCTCCCAGATGGTCTTGAACAGGTACTGCGTGACGATGACGGCGAAAAGCTGGTCGTTGGGCCAGATGCCGTAGAAGGCGATCAGGAAGAAGACACCCGTGTCGACCAGTTGGCCCACCACCGTGGAGCCGACGATGCGTGCCCACAGCATGCGGCCCTGCGTCGCGATCTTCATCTTGGCCAGCACGAAGCTGTTGGCAAAGCTGCCGCAGGCAAAGGCGATCATCGAACCCGCGACGATGCGCCAGGTGTTGCCGAACACGGCGTCAAGATGCGGCTGGTAGGCCACCATGAAGTCGTTCTGCGCCGGCGGCAGGTTGACGACGACAAAGGCCATGAAGGCCGAGAACACCAGGGCGCCAAAGCCGGCCCAGACGACGCGGCGGTCGCGGCCGTAGCCGTAGACCTCGGTCAGGATGTCGCCAAAGATGTAGCTGATCGGGAAGAAGAACAGGTCGGCGCCGAAGGTGACCGTGCCGATGACCGGCAAGGTCAGCTGGGCCGCCTTGGCCGCGCCGATCAGGTTGGAGCACAGCAGCACGCAGACGAAGGCCGCCATGATCAAGTCGTAGTACTTGAAGCTGCGGGGCGCTGATGGGGTCATGGGGCTCCTCCTGTTGGAGGCGGCATTGTCAGTGCGGGCTGGTCAGGCGCAAGAGTGTCTGATGCAGCTTGGGCGTGTCGATCGGCTTGGTCAGGAAGTCGTTCATGCCGGCGGCGAAGGCATCGTCGCGCTCCGAGATCAGGGCCGCCGCCGTCAGCGCAACGATGGGCAGCTCGGCGGCCGAGAAGTGCTTGCGCAGTTCGCGGGTGGCGTCGTGCCCGCCCATGACGGGCATCTGCACGTCCATCAGCACGATGTCGAAGGGCTTGCCGACGCTGGCCGCGGCCAGCACGGCCTCGATGGCCTGGCGGCCGTCGCTGGCCTGGGCGACCTCCATGCCCCATTGCTCCAGCTGAGCCACGGCGATCAGCATGTTGACCGGGTGGTCCTCGGCGATCAGCACGCGCCGGCCGTGCAGGGCCTCATGGGTCGCGCTCTGGGCACGCGTCTCGCGCGGCTGGTGGGCCATGGGCGCCGGCGCGGCGGGCAGGGGCAGTTCGGCCCAGAAGGCCGAGCCCTCGCCCGGGGCGCTGTTGACGCCGACTTCGCCGCCCATCAGCATGGCGAGTTCGCGGCAGATGGACAGGCCCAGGCCGGTGCCACCGAAGCGCCGCGTCGTCGACTCGTCGGCCTGGGTGAAGGGCTGGAAGAGCCGGCCCTGCTGTTCGGTCGCGATGCCGGGGCCGGTGTCGCGCACCTCGATGTGCACCCACTCGCCGGCGCTGCCGCGCGCGTTGGCGGGCAGGGCCTTGACGCTGACCGTGACGCCGCCGGTCTCGGTGAACTTCAGCGCATTGGTCAGGTAGTTGGACAGGATCTGGCGCGTGCGCAGCGGGTCGCCGAAGACCCAGCTCGGCAGGGCTGGGTCGATCTCGACGGCGAAGGTCAGGCCGCGCGCCTGGGCCAGCGTGAGGTAGGCCAGGCGGATGGAGGCGAGCAGCTCGCGCAGCGAGAAGGGCTGGCTCTCCAGCGTCAGCCGCCCGGCCTCGATCTTGGACAGGTCCAGGATGTCGGAGATCAGCCCGGACAGGCTTTCGGCGCTGTCCATCATCTGGTTGAGATAGTCGCGCCGCTGCTGGTCGGAGAGGTCGGGCTGCTGGGCCAGGCGGCCCAGGCCGAGCAGGCCGTTGAGCGGCGTGCGGATCTCATGGCTGGTGTTGGCCAGGAAGGCGCTCTTGGCGCGGCTGGCGGCCTGGGCCTCGTCCTTGGCGTGGGCGAGCTGCTGCTCGACGCGGCGGCGCTCGGTGACGTCCTCGATGATCCAGATCGTGCCGCCGCGGCTCGGGTGGGCCGGGTCGACGGCCTGGGCGAGCAGGCGGGCCAGGAAGGTGGAGCCGTCGCGGCGGCGCATGATGCGCTCGGCCTCGACCTGCTGGCCGCCCGCGAGCTGCGGCCCGAGGTCGCGGCCCACGGCCTGCCACTCCTCGACGCCGGGCCAGACGACGCTGCCATGCTGGCCGATCAACGCGCCGCGCTCCCAGCCGAACATGGCCTCCACGCGCGGGTTGGCCAGCACGAACTGCTGGTCGCGCGTGAGGGCAATGCCGATGGACGCGTTCTCCAGGATGGCGCCATGCACGAGGCGGGTGCGCTCGCTCTCGCTCACGTCGCGCGCATACAGCACGAGGTAGTTCTGCCCGTCCATCTCGAAAGGCGCGACCGACACCAGCATGGAGACGGCGCTGCCGTCCTTGCGGCGGAAGCTGATGGGCACGTTGTTGGCGAGGCCGTCGCGGTGGATGGCCTCGCGGATGGCGGTGCGGTCGGCGGCGTTGTGCCAGATGCCGATGTCCTCGGCCGTGCGGCCCAGCACCTCGGAATTGCTCCAGCCGGTCAAGCTTTCGAAGGCCTTGTTGACCATCGCATAGCGGCCGCTCTCGGCCTCGGTCAGCGTGATGACGTCGGGGCTGGTGGCCACCAGGTGCGACAGCAGGCCCTCCGAGCGGCGCAGCGCGTCCTGGGCGCGGCTCTGCTCGGTCTGGTCGGTGAAGAAGGTCAGCGTGGCCGGACCCGAGGCAGTCTCGACACGCACGCTGGTGGCCTGCACCAGGCGGCGCCGCCGCGACAGCGTGCGCAGCCGGTACTCGGCCATGGGCTGCATCGCGCCCGGGGCCATGCCCTCCAGCCGTGCGGCCTGCTGGCGGGCGGTCTCGTCGTCACCAGGCTCGTAATGGCTGAACAGGTCCTGCCCGATCATGCTGGAGCGCTGTGCGTAGCCGAACATCGCCATGGCCGCCGGATTGGCGTCGACGACGCGGCCCCAGCGGTGCAGCACCAGCGGGCTGGGCGAGCGGCGAAACAACTCGCGGTAGCGCGTCTCGGTCGCCTGCACGGTCTGCTCGGCGGCCACTTCGCCCGTCACGTCACGGCCCACGCCCCAATAGCCGCGGAAATTGCCCTGCGCGTCAAAGCGCGGCTCGCCACTGATGGAGACCCAGCGCGCGCTGCCGTCCATGCCGACGCGTCGCGCCACCATGCCATGGAAGGGTCGGTGCGATTCGAGATCGGCGCGGTGAGCGTCGAGCTCGTCATCGGACAGGCCCATGCCGTCGATTTCCCACGGGGTCTTGCCCAGGCGGGAATTGAGGTCCAGGCCCGAGGTGCCGGGCCTTTCCTCGGCGACATGGGTGAAGCGGAACTCGCGGTCCATCTCCCAGTACCAGTCCACGGCCATGCCCAGCAGGCCGCGGAAACGCGCCGTGCGCTCGTCGGCCTCGGCCAGCGAGCGCTTGACCATCCTCAACAGGCCCAGGCCGGCCACCAGGCCCGAGCCCAGCAGGCCGAACTGCACGATGACACGCAGCACGAGGCTGGACGCCCCCATGGGATGCGTGACCCAGCCCAGTGCCTCGCCGGCGCCAAGGCCCGCCAGCGCGACGGCGCCCAGCAACGTCAGCACGGCGCCGGCAAAAAGGCCCAGCAATCCCGTGGCGAAGGCGACGACCAGACTCATCAGCGGCAGGCACAGCGACCACAGGCCCAGGTCGCGCGACACGGCAGCGGCCACCGGCAGGGCCAGTACCAGCGCCATCATGCCCAGCGTGATGAGAGGCTGTTCCTTGCGGCGCGGCGCGCGCGAGAGCACGACCAGGCGCAGCAGGGCCAGCACCGAAATCAGCAGCGCCAGCGCCACCGGCGGCCAGCCGTCCAGCCATTCACCGCGCTGGCGCGTGAGCCACAGCAGCGCGGCCACCGGCACGAAGACCGGGCCGCAAGCCATCAGGAAGACCAGCGAGGCCTGCCAGCGCATGCTGGTTTGCAATCGTTCCCGCTGCTGCTCGGGCGGTTCGGCGTGCCCGACGAGGCTGCTGAGTTCTTCGCCGGTCCGCACCATGTTCAGGCGAGCGCCAATCTGGTGGCTTCGGCCACGGCACGGGCGCGCTCGGCGAAATCGGCACCGCTGCTGGCGTAGAGGATGGCGCGCGAGGAGTTCACGACCAGCGGCGCACTGCGGCCCGCGGCCTGCACGACGGCCGCCGCATCGCCACCCTGTGCGCCAACGCCCGGCACCAGCAGCGGCAGCGTCGGTGCGAGCTCGCGCACACGGGCGATCTCGCCAGGGTAGGTGGCGCCCACGACAAGGCCGAGCTGGCCATTGCGGTTCCACTGCGTCTCGGCCAGATGGGCCAGATGCTCGAACAGCCGCGGCTGGCCGGACACGTCGGCCAGGCGCTGCATCTGCCAGTCGTCGCCACCCTTGTTGGAGGTGCGGCACAGCAGGATGGCGCCCTTGCCTTCGTAGGCGAGATAGGGTTCGACGGAATCGAAGCCCATGAAGGGCGACAGCGTGACGGCGTCGGCCTGGTAGCGCACGAAGGCCTCGCGGGCGTACTGCTCGGCGGTGGAGCCGATGTCGCCACGCTTGGCGTCGAGGATGACGGGCACGCCGGACGCGACCTCGTGGATGTGCGAGATGAGGCGCTCGAGCTGCYCCTCGGCGCCGTGGGCGGCGAAGTAGGCGATCTGCGGCTTGAAGGCACAGACGAGATCCTTGGTCGCGTCGACGATTGCCGCGCAGAAGTCATAGAACTTCGAGGCGTCGCCGGCCCAGGCGCCCGGCAGCTTGGACGGCTCGGGATCGAGGCCGACGCAAAGGCGCGATTGGGGAGTCAGGGCTTGGAGCTGGGCGACGAAGGTCATCAGTAGGCGGAAATGGGAAGGGTTCGGGCAAGGACGAATTCTGCAAAGGCCTCGGCCGGCAGCGGCCGGCTGAATAGATAGCCCTGCACGGCATGGCAGCCCTGGCGGCGCAGGAAGGCGAGCTGGCCCTCGGTCTCGACACCCTCGGCCAGGGTCTGCAGGCCCAGGGCGCCCGCCATGCGGATGACGGCGTCGACGATGGCGCGGTCTTCGGCGTCGTCGGTCAGGTCGCGCACGAAGGACTGGTCGATCTTGAGCTTGCTGACGCGGAACTTCTTCAGATAGCTCAGCGATGAGTAGCCGGTGCCGAAGTCGTCGATGGACAGATGCACGCCGCGGGCATGCAGTTCGTTCATGACGGTGATGGCGACGGCCGGGTTGTCCATGGCGGCGCCCTCCGTCAGCTCCAGCTCCAGGCGCCCGGCCGGCATGCCGACCTCGTCCAGCACGCGGCCAACGAGCTCGGGCAGGTCGTCATGGCGGAACTGCACGGCCGACAGGTTGACGGCCATCGTCAGCCCGGGCAGGCCGGCGGCATCCCAGCGACGCAGCTGCGACAGCGCTTCACGCAGCACCCATTCGCCGATCGGCAGGATCAGGCCTGAGGTCTCGGCCACCGGGATGAACTCGGCCGGCGAGACCCAGCCCAGCTCGGGATGGTTCCAGCGCAGCAGGGCTTCGGCGCCGACGATGGTGCTGTCGCCATCGGCATCCAGCGAGAACTGCGGCTGGTAATGCAGGCTGAGCTGGTTACGTTCCTGGGCGCGGCGCAGCGCGTTCTCCAACTGCAGGGCACGGGCCGACTGGGCCTGCATCTCGCTGGTGAAGAAGCGGTAGGCGTTGCGGCCGTCGCGCTTGGCGCGGTACATGGCCGCGTCGGCGCATTTGCACAGCGTGTCGAAGTCGTCGCCGTCGGTCGGGAACATCGCGATGCCCATGGACGGCGTGACGGTCAGCTCCTGCTGCTCGACGTGAAAGGGCGCGCTGGCCAGCGCCATCAGCTTGGTGGCCAGGTGGGCGGCGCCAGCGATGTCGGTCAGCGGCAGCACCAGCACGAACTCATCGCCACCCATGCGGGCCACGGTGTCCTGCTCGCGCACCGCGCCACGCAGCCGTGAGGCGAGCTGGGTCAGCAGGCTGTCGCCGACGCGGTGGCCGAGGGAGTCGTTGACGTTCTTGAAGTGGTCCAGGTCCAGGAAAAGCACGGCCAGCGGCTCGTCGCCGCGGCGCGCGATGTCGATGGCCTGGCTGGCGCGGTCGGCCAGCAGGTGGCGGTTGGGCAGGCCGGTCAGGCCGTCGAACAGGGCCAGGCGCTCGGCGCGTGCCTCCGCCGCCTGCTGCTCGGCAATCTTGAGCTCCAGGGCTGCGACGGTCTGGCTGAGCTGCTCGGTGCGCTGCACCACCAGGGCCTCAAGCTGGGCCTTGGCCTGCACCAGCTCCAGCTCGGCCTGCTTGCGGGCGGTGATGTCCTGGGTGATCCAGATCGAGCCGCGCGACAGGTCGCTGCGGTCAATGGCCTTGCTGCGCACCTCGCAGTAGATGGAGGTGCCGTCCTTGCGGGCGAGCAGCATCTCGGCGTGGAAGGCGTCGCCGCGCGCCAGCGGCGCGTAGCAGGCGTCGCCAGCGGCCTTCCAATCCTCGTCGGTCAGGTACCAGGCGCGCGACAACTGGCCGTCGAGCTCGCCCGGCGCATAGCCGAACAGTTGCTCGAAGGCGCGGTTGCAGCGCGTCACGCGGCGGCCGCGCAGGAAGACGATGCCGACCATGGCGTGGTCGAAGATGAGCTGCTGCTCGGCGTGCAGGTCCTGCAGCGTGGCATCGGCCAGCTTGCGCTCGTGGATGTCATCGACGATCCAGATCGAGCCATCGGCCGGATCGTCGGCATGGATGAGGCGGCCCGTCAGATGGGCCCAGAACAGCTCGCCGTTCTGGCGCCGCATCAACTGCTCGTCGCGGAAGGTTTCGCCGGCGGCCAGCACCGGGTAGGCCCGGGCGCCCAGGCTGCGGGCGTCCTGCTCGCTCTCGTACAACTCCAGGCTGCTGGTGCCAACGGCCGCATCCGGGCTGTCAAAACCGAAGATCTCGGCGTAGCGCTGGTTGCAGCGCACCAGGGTGCGCGCCTTCACGAAGACGACGCCGACGCCTGCGTTGGCCAGGATGACATCCAGTTCGCGCAAAGCCTGGCTGAGCGCGGGGTTGTCGCTGGAGTCGGGCGCGAAGCTCATGAACGGGCTATACGGCGGCAGGGGTCCGGTGGGCGGGCAGGAATTGGAGCATGACCGGTTATTGTCTGACCTCATGCATATCCTGGATACCGAACGCCTGTCGCTGCGTGAATTCACACCGCTAGACGCACCCTTCCTGCTCCGCCTGGTCAACGAACCGGGCTGGATCCGCAACATCAACAACCCCGGCGTGCGCACCGTCGACGACGCCCTGGCCTKGGCCGAAGGGCGGCTGTTCAAGGCCTACCGGGAGCTCGGCCACGGCTTCTGGGCGCTTGAGCGGCGCGCCGACGGCGTGCTCGTCGGCATGTGCGGCTTGTTCAAGCGCCCCGCCCTGCCCGAGCCCGACCTCGGCTATGCGCTGCTGGCCGAGCATGAAGGCAATGGCTATGCGCTGGAGGCGGCGCGGGCCTGCGTGGCGCATGCGAAGGCGGCGCTGGGCTGGCCGGTGCTGATGGCCATCACGGCCGTTGACAACACGCCCAGCGTGGCCCTGCTGGGCAAGCTGGGCTTCATCGAGCAGGGCCAGGAACAGCTCGAGGGCTACAACGATCTCTCGAGGGTGTTCCGCTTGGCTCTCTAGCCAGTTGGGGACAGAGCGGCTCGCTTGCGCTCGCTCGGTCTGTCCCGCAAAGCTTCCCTAATCAGTTGGGGACAGAGCTACTCGCTTGCGCTCGCTCGGTCTGTCCCGCAAAGCCATTAGATTCGCTTGGCCAGGTCTTGCGCCAGGCCGGTGTAGCTGCCCGGCGTCATCTTCAGCAGCCGCGCCTTCTCGGCCTTGGGCAGGTCCAGCCCTTCGATGAAGGCGCGGATGGATTCCTGCGTGATGGCCTTGCCGCGCGTCAGCTCCTTGAGTTGCTCATACGGGTTGGGCAGGCCAAAGCGGCGCATGACGGTCTGGATGGGCTCGGCCAGCACTTCCCAGGCGGCGTCCAGGTCATCGGCCAGTGCGGCCTCGTTCACTTCCAGCTTGCCCAGTCCCTTGGCCAGCGAGTCGTAGCCCAGCAGCGCGTAGCCCAGGCCGACGCCCATGTTGCGCAGCACGGTGGAGTCGGTCAGGTCGCGCTGCCAGCGGCTCACCGGCAGCTTCTGGCTCAGATGCGTCAGCACCGCGCTGGCGAGAMCGAAGTTGCCTTCCGCGTTCTCGAAGTCGATGGGGTTGACCTTGTGCGGCATCGTCGAGCTGCCGATCTCGCCGGCCTTGGTGCGCTGCTTGAAGTAGCCCAGCGAGATATAGCCCCAGACGTCGCGCGACCAGTCGATCAGGATGGTGTTGGCGCGCGTGAACGCGTCGAACAGCTCCGCCATGTAGTCGTGCGGCTCGATCTGGATCGTGTACGGGTTGAAGCTCAGTTTGAGCTGCTTCTCGATGACGGTCTTGGAGAAGGCCTCCCAGTCATGCTTGGGCCAGGCCGACAGATGGGCGTTGAAGTTGCCGACGGCGCCGTTCATCTTGGCCAGCGGCTTCACGGCCGCGATGCGGGCACGCGCCGTCAGCAGGCGGGCGACGACGTTGGCGATCTCCTTGCCGACCGTCGTCGGGCTGGCCGTCTGGCCGTGCGTGCGGGACAGCATCGGCACGGCGGCGAACTGGTGGGCCATCTTGCGCAGCGTGGCGACGATGCCGTCCAGCGCCGGCAGCATGACCTCATCGCGCGCCGCCTTCAGCATCAGCGCGTGGCTGGTGTTGTTGATGTCTTCGCTGGTGCAGGCGAAGTGCACGAACTCACTCGCCGCGAGCAATTCAGGCTGGCCCTCGAAGCTGCGCTTGATCCAGTACTCGACCGCCTTCACGTCGTGGTTGGTGGTGCGCTCGATGGCCTTGATCTCTTCGGCGTCGGCCTCGCTGAACTTCTTGACGAGGCGGCGCAGGCGCGAGCGGGCGGCGGACGACAGCGGCTTGAACTCCTTGAAGCCGGCGTCCGACAGCGCGATGAACCACTCCACCTCGACCTGCACGCGGCGGTGCATCAGGCCGTACTCGGACAGCAGCGGGCGCAGGGCGGCCACCTTGGCGGCATAGCGGCCATCCAGCGGCGAGAGGGCGCTGATGGCGGAGTATTCGGACGTTGTCATGGCGGGCCGGCGGATCGTGGAAAACCCGCGATTCTAGTTTTTGGGAGCTGCGGGGCCTTCGGCCTTGAAGAAGGCGATGCGCTCGCTGTCGCCAGGGTGCGAGCTGAAGGCGATGGCCAGAGGGCTCTCGGCACCGCCATACTTTTCGCGGATGCGTTCGAAGAAGACAGCGATGCGCGCCGGGTCGACGCCGCCCCGGCGGGCCAGTTCGCGGGCAAAGGCGTCGGCCTCGCGCTCGTAGTCGCGTGAGTAGCCTTTGGTGACCAACGCGAGGGGCAGACCATTGAGCAGGCTGGAATAGTCGCCCAGCCACAGCGCCGTGACGGCGGCCGTGACGCCCGCGCGCAAGCCCATGCGCAGGCCGTGGCGGTGCCTGACATGGCCGGCCTCGTGGGCGAGGATGCTCAGCACCGCGTCGGGCTCGTCCTTCAGCAGTTCGAGGAGTTCGTCGGTCACGCACATTTGCTCGCCGGGCAGCGCAAAGGCATTGGGTCCCAGCGCAGGGGTGGTGCGCCGGAAATGCAGCTGCCAGTGCTCAGGCAGGTCGCGCATGCCGGTGGCGCGCGCCGTGGTCAGCATGCGCTCGAAGCGCTGGCGCCAGGCCTGCTGCTCTGCCTCGCTGAGCTGGGTGGGTCGCACCATCTGCCTGTCGATCAGCGCCATGGCCTGCTCGCCGATTGGCTGCTCGGCGCTGAGGGGCACGCGCTCGACGAGGCGGTCGCTGGCCCAGGGCAGGCCCCAGCGCCAACCAGCAGCGAGCAGCACCGTGAGCAAGCCCAGAGACATCAGCGCCAGATGCCAGCTGAGTTGCCAGCGCGCGACGAGGCCCGGCAGTTGGCCGACGCTGTCGGCCCAGGCGTCGAAGGCGGCGGCATCGGGGAAGCTGATCACACCCGCGCCGCGCAGCAGGATCTGCCTTTGGCCATGGCGCATCCGCTCGGGCCATTGCACCTGATCCAGCGGGGTGGCGCGGTCGCCGAAGCGCAGCGCGCCGTTGTGGAGGCTCACCTCGACGGGCTGGGCCATGCCGCATTGGCCGTCGAACCAACGACCGGTGATGAAAGTCGATGCGCTCATGTCAGAGCCCCACGTCCATGCCGAAGAAATCTCCCGCCACCTCGCCGCTGGCGTCGGTGCGCTCAGTCCCGGCAGGCGCCACCCATGTGGCCGGGTCCGTGCTGCTCTCGATGCTCACGGACTCCAGCCGTAGCCGCATGGTGGCGATGACGGCGAAGGGCCGGTACAGGCCCAGCGTGGCGACGATCAGCAGCCAGTTCTTCAGCGTCAGCCCCCTCAGGCCGGAGAGTTCGCTGCGAAAGCGCAGGGACGCGCTGTGGGTATTGCCCCAGACGAGGTTCTGGATG
>NZ_JBFUMO010000024.1:0-25465 GCF_054049355.1 Roseateles sp. P5_E11
CAGCGCGGGCGCGGCGTGGGGGCCGTCAGCGCGGCGGCCAGCGCCGTGGCGCGGCGCGCCTCGGCCTGGCGGCGCAGCGTACGCGGCAGCAGCAGGCAGCCCGCCAGCGCGGCGAAAGTCAGCGCCAGGCTGCCGGGCTCGGGGATGCGGTTCAGGTTGACGTTGTCGAGGTTGCCGCCCAGGCCGTCGCTGGTGCCCACGGATGCGAAGCTCAGCAGGTTGCGGCCGGCCTGTGCCGTCAGGCTGAACTTGACCTCGGTCCATTGATTGCCGCTGCCGCCGAGGCCGCTCAGGGTGGCGCCGAGCTGCACGCCGTTCCAGAACGCCTGCATGCCGTTGGTCGACGCGGCCTGGAGCTCGCGCGGTGCATACCAGAAGCTCAGTTCATAGCGTGCGCCAGCGCTGAGGTTGTCGAGGTATTGACCCATCAGCGTGTTGCCGTTGGTGTCGAGTTCGAGGTAGTTGCGGCCGTCCTGGGCCGTGCCGGCGACGTTGTTGCGGACTTCGAAACCGCTGCCGGGACCGCCGAGCCAGGTCCAGCCCGGCGTGGTGGCCACGTTGACCCAGTTGCCGTTGGCCACGGCCGTGCTCTCGAAGCTGCCGTTGACGAGCAGGTTCACCGGTGCGGGGGCGGCCAGTGCGGAACTGCCGAAGGCAATCAGAGCGAGCAGGGACAGGGCGCGTTTCATGGGCGGGGGCAGGCGGTGTGATGACTGGCCGCGATTCTTTAGCCAGCTCTGCCCCGCGCCGGGTGCAGAGTTCACACTCGCGAAACCACCCCCCTCAGGCCGGTGTGCCGCCTGTGAAGCAATTCACTGAAAACGGTTGTTGGGGACTGAGGTATTTCGGGCCGAGCGCTGGGCCTGCCATGGGCCAGAGGCCCATGGCCTTGCGTAGGCACAAGCAGTCCGCAGGGACTGCTTGTGTCCGACTCCAGTTCACCGAGCCGGCCCGCTTGGGCGATGTGCTTGCGGCTCGATGCCGCAAGCATCGCCGTCCCCTCGGGGGCTTCGGCCGGACACATTGCGCCCGGTGGGCGCGATGTGCCTGCCGAAGAGCTGCGGCACTGCCGCAGCGCGGTCTGCAAGACCGATCAGGCACGCCTGCGTTCAGTAGGGCGTGGCTGGGCGAGGGGCAGTTTTACCGCGGCGTGTGCGCGAGGGTGCTGGCCAGTGCCGCGGCACGGCGCTGTTGCTCCTGGCGACGCAGGGCGCGGCTCACGGGGCGCGCAACTGCCAGGGCCAGAGCACCCAGGACGATCAGCAGCGAGCCCGTGTCGACCTCGGCGGGCAGGGCGTCGAACTCGGTTTCGGCCTGGCGGTTGGCCGGCGTCCAGTGGGCGTTGCCGTTGAACGACGTCAGGCTGGCCGAGCCGAGACGGCCGGCATCGGCAATCACGGTGGCCGTCGTCGTGTCGACGATGGGTTGGCGCGCTTCGCGCGTGGCGCCGGCCGGGGTCGAGGAACTCAGGGCAGCGAGGACGGCAGCAAGGACCAGGGCTTTCATGTGCAGGCTCACCGGAAAGAAGGGCTGGATCGCATTGTTCGCAGCCTACCGTGGCGAGGTTGTGAAGACTTCACGCGCTCGGGGGGTACCCCCGCGAATGAGCGCTTCAGTCTTGACTATTGAGAAGCCCCTCGTCCAAGGGGTACCTTGGCCGGTCCCCCGTGGAGACGGCGATGCTTGCGGCATCGAGCCGCAAGCACATCGCCAGGGCGGGCCGGCTCGGGAGCGGCCCAGCGCTCGCCCCGCAGAAAGGCACTACGGCGGCGGCTATTGGGGTGCCGCCCGCGCGGCTGCCTTGGCGGCCAGTTCTTCGCGCATGCGCTTGAGCTTTTCCCGGGGATCTTCACGGGTGATGCCCTCGTGCAGCTTCATCTCGGCCAGGAAGCGGCTGGGAATGCCCACGACGGTGTCACGGCCTTTCTTGCGCCGGCGCAACGTCGACACGGCCAGCGTCGTGCGCGCCCGCGTGATGCCCACGTACATCAGCCGCCTCTCCTCCTGCAGCGCCTCGGCCGTCAGCTCGGCCTCCTCGCGCTTGAAAGGCAGCAGGCCCTCGTTGACACCCGCCAGCACCACGTGGGGCCATTCCAGGCCCTTGGATGCGTGCAGCGTGGTCAGCGTCACCTGATCCTGGTCTTCGCCGCGCTCGGCCAGCGACAGGATGACGGAGATGGTCTGAGCCACGTCCAGCACGCTCTGCTTGGGCTCGGTGAAGCTGACGCCGCCTTCCTCGCTGTGCTGGCCGCCGCAGCGCTTAGCGATCCAGTCGACGAAGTCCAGCACATTGCCCCAGCGCGCCTGCGCGACCTTCTCGTTCTCCTCGTTGTCGAGCAGGTGGGCCTCGTAGGCAATGTCCTTGAGCCACTCGGTCAGCATGGCGTGAGCCGCGGTGTGGCCCTCGGTGTGCTTGGCCTTGTATTGCAGCTCGTTCACGGTGCGGCCGAACTCGTGCAGGCCGTCCAGGGCGCGCTTGGTCAGCGAAGTGGCCAGGCTCTCGGCGAACAGCGCCTCGAACATGCTGCACTTCCACTGCGCCGAGAAGGTGCCCAGGGCGCCCAAGGTCTGGTGGCCGATGCCGCGCTTGGGCGTCGTCACGGCGCGCAGGAAGGCCGGGTCGTCGTCCTGGTTCACCAGCAGGCGCAGCCAGGCACACAGGTCCTTGATCTCGGCCTTGTCGAAGAAGCTCTGGCCGCCCGAGACCTTGTAGGGGATCTGGGCGCGGCGCAGGGCCTGCTCGAAGATGCGCGCCTGGTGGTTGGCGCGGTACAGGATCGCAAAGTCGCGGTATTGAGGTCCCTTGCCATCGGCACGCAGCTGCTGGATGCGCGCCACGGCGCGCTCGGCCTCGTGCTCCTCGCCGTCAGCCTCCAGCAGCGCGATGGGCTCGCCGTCGCCGAACTCGCTCCACAGCTTCTTCTCGAAGATCTTGGGGTTGCCGGCGATGACGTTGTTGGCCGCGCGCAGGATGCTGCCGGTGGAGCGGTAGTTCTGCTCCAGCGGGATGACCTTCAGCTTGGGGTAGTCGGTCGGCAGGCGCTTCAGGTTCTCGATGGTGGCGCCGCGCCAGCCGTAGATGGACTGGTCGTCGTCACCCACGGCCGTGAACATGCCGCGCTCGCCCACCAGCGCCTTCAGCAGCTCGTACTGCACGGCGTTGGTGTCCTGGTATTCGTCCACCAGCACATAGCGCAGCTTGTCCTGCCATTTCGCGCGCGCTTCGGCGTGCGTCGTCAGCAGCTTCAGCGGCAGCGTGATGAGGTCGTCGAAGTCCACCGCCTGGTAGGCGGCCAAGCGCTCCTGGTAGCGCACCATGACGGCGGCGGCCGAGCGTTCATCCTCGTCCTTGGCCACCTGCGCTGCCTGGGCCGCGTCCAGCCCCTGGTTCTTCCACAGCGAGATGGTCCACTGCCAGCGCCGCGCCTGGTTCACATCCGTCGTGCCGCCGGCGTCCTTCAGCACGTTGAGCACATCGTCGCTGTCGAGGATGGAGAACTGCTCTTTCAGCCCGACCCGCGAGCCCTCCTCGCGCAGCAGGCGCACGCCCAGTGAGTGGAAGGTCGAGATCGCCAGGTCCTTGGCCGCCTTGTTGCCGACGAGTGCCTTGGCCCGCTCGCGCATTTCCTGCGCGGCCTTGTTCGTGAAGGTGATGGCGGCGATCTGGCTGGGCCGGTAGCCCGACACCAGCAGCTGCGCGATCTTGGTCGTGATGACGCGCGTCTTGCCCGAGCCCGCGCCAGCGATAACGAGGCAGGGACCGCTCAGGTGGTAGACGGCTTCGAGCTGGGCCGGATTGAGGCCAGCGGCGGGCGGGGATGACATGTCTTTGGTGGCGGCTCTGCTTGCGGGCCGAGCGACGGGCCGCTCCCAAGCCGGCCCGCGCTGGCGATGTGCTTGCGGTTCAACGCCGCAAGCATCGCCGTCCCGTAGGGGGACCGGCCAAGGTACACCTTGGACGAGGGGCGCACATCATGCCACTCGCGCTACCCCTTCCCCTGGCAAGGCCCGCAGCCCCAGCCCCAGTAGCAGCAGCGTGAAGAAAACGAAGCCGACGCGGGGCACGTCCAGCAGGCTGTCGAAAGCGCCCACGGTACCTAAGCCGATCAGCGCGGCGACGATAGCCGGCGCCAGCGGATGGTCGCGACCGCGGCCGAAGCTCAGGCGCACCAGCACCAGCAGGTAGGCCCCACCCAGCAGGGCCAGGCCCACCAGGCCCTGCTCGAACAGCACGTGCAGGGCCGCGTTCTTGATATGCCAGGGCAGGTGGTGGCGGTCGCTGGAGAAGAACCAACGTGCCATCTCGCGGTTGAAATCGCCATTGACCAGCAGCTGGCGCCCCTGGGCGTCCTGCATCGCGATGCGAGCGATGTCGACGCGCGCCGCGCGCGTGTCCAGCGCCATGGAGAAGGTCACGAAGCGCGGGGCCCACCAGTCGCCGCCCAGCGCTGGCACCGGCCCGAGCTTGAATTCGCTGGTCTGCCAGGCACCCATGCCGGCTGTTGCCGCGGCAGGCGCCGTGGCTTCGGCGCCGCCTTCCGCCGGCGCCTCGGCCCGCAGCGGCTTGAGCATCGGCTCGACGCTGTGGCAGTTGTCCGGGTAGATGAGGTTCTTCTCGCAGATCTGCAGCACCAGATTCGCGTCGGCCGCCGTGCGGTGCACCAGGGTGATGGCAACAGGCCCGGCCGCCGGTGCGGTGATGCGCTGGCTGACGCGGAACTGTTCGCCGCGGCCCAGCGCATGCTTGCCGGCGGCCAGCGCCAGATAGGACTCGGTCGGGTCGTGGCGCAGCCGGTAGTCGCCCACCTGGCTGCTGACCGGGCCCTCGTAGAAATTGCTCGGCACAAAGCGCCCCGCGCCCTTGCCCAGCAGCCACTGGCGGCCGCCGTGCAGCAGGTGCAGGCCCTCGCGCCAATGCGTCAGGCGGGTCTGGCCGTCCTCCTTCCAGGTGGCCACCCGGTCACGCAGATAGGCGCCGCCGCCCAGGGCCGCGACGATGGCCATCACCATCAGCAGGCCGGCAACCAGCAGGGCGCGCTTGCGCCAGCCCGCGGCGCCGTGGCTGTCCTTGCCCTGCAAGGGCCACAGGCGCGGCTCCACCAGCATGGCCGCCCACACGCCGGCCAGAGCCAGGCCTGCTGCAAGCGCCGTCCAGCGGCCCGTGGTGCCGCTCCAGTAGTCGGCCACGATGACCATGGTGGCCAGCAGCCAGAACCAGGCCGTCGCGACCAGTAGCACATACAGGGGCCGTGCCTGCCCCGGCTGGTCGCGCCAGCGCAGCGCGGCGCAGCACAGCAGCGCGACGACGTTGAGCACATAGGCCGCCTTCGGCACGGCCATGGACAAGGCCCAGCTCGCGCCACCGAGCAACAGGGCCAGCAGGCCGCCCATGATCAGCGCCGTCAGCCGCTGGCTCAAGGTGGGCAGCCACAGGCTGGCCGGCATGGCCAGCAGGATGACCATGACAAAGAACAGGGCCAGCAGGCCGCGGTAGCCACCGCTGCCGAATATCAGAGCGGCCGCCAGCGCGAAGGCGCCGGCCATGGCAAGCGCCCCGACCTTGGCCAGGCGCGGCAGCGGCTCGTCGACAGCGCCCAGCGTGCTGTCGATCTGGCTGCTTTCCGGGCCCGAGGCTGCGGCGCGGCGGCGCTGGGCGTCGGCCAGCATGACCATGGGGATGAGAGCCAGCGGCAACGCCAGGTAGACGCCGCGCGAGAAAGTGGTGAGGCAGGCATAGGCCGCCAGCAGCGCGATGACAAGACCGATGGCAAAGCGCCAGGGCGAGCGCGTGCGCAGCAGGGCCAGCAGGGCGAAGGGCAGGGTCAGCACCAGGAAGCCGTCCAGGGCCGCGCCGCCGACATGCATCTCCCAGAAAAGGGCCGTGGTGCGGTAGTCGGTCGAGAAGTCCAGCACGCCGGGGTAGGCCAGGCGCTCCCACAGCGCGGCGGCACTGGCGCCGGCCAGGGCCAGCACCAGGCCGAGCAGCAGGCCGCGCGAGAAACCTCTTGGACGCGCGGTGGCTGCGGCCGTCCACAGCGGCAGCAGGGCCAGCGCCAGGAAGATGGCCTTGGCGTTGCGCACCGAGTTCATCGCCTCGTGATAGCCATGGAACCAGCCGAAGGTGAAGCCACCGGCGTCGGCGAAACCGCGCCTGATGCTCCAGGCCGCGGACAGCGCCAGGGCCATCATCAGCACGACGACGACCGGCGAATAGACGAGGCCGTGGCGCCAGGCCGGCGCGCGGTCGCGCGCGTTCAGCTGCAGCGCATAGGCCAGATAACCGCCGCAGCCGCAGGCGGTGACGAGCAGGTCCATCTCCTCGAAGCTGATCCAGCCGGTCCAGGGCGCCAGGCCGATCAGGGGCAGCGGCGCGAGCACAAGAACGGGCGTCTTGACCCAGAACAGCGCCGCCAGCAGCACAGCGGCGCCCCAGGCAGCCAGTGCGAGCGGCCCCGACAGCGGGTGGTGCCAGGCCAGCTCGGCGCCCACGAGGCCGAAGCCGACGCCGGCCGCGAGGGCCAGCCACTGGGTCTTGGTGGCGGGCAGCTTGAGCTGCAGTTCGCCAAGGCCGAGCAGGCCCGAGGGGGCGGGGGAGGCGCCGACCGCGGCCATCAGCACGCCCGCCGGTTCAAGCCGGCAGGGATCGGGACAAAACGGGTCGCGTATGACGGCGCAAGCAGCGGGCGGGCCATGAAACCTCCGGAGAAGCGCGCATTGTTGCCGAGCCCCGAAGGCCGTGCATCGCGGGCAACCCGGGCCGGCTGAACGGGTTCAGCGCCTGCGCCGTAGCGCCGCCAGCAGCCCCAGGCCGCCCAGCAGCAGTGCCGCGTGGGTGGGCTCGGGCACGGCCGTGACCTGGATGTTGTCGATGCCGACCACTTCGGTGACGCCAGCATGGAATTCGCCCTTGATCGTCAGGCTGGTCACGTTGGCCAGCACCTGCCAGGACGGCAGCACGAAACTGTAGTGATGCCACTGACCATCGGCCGGCGGGTTGTTCGCGGCCACCATGTCGAACACCACGCCGCCGCCGGCCCCGATGATGGTCACTTCACCGAAAGGCGCCCAGTCCGGCGCATCGCCGTTGATGTTCCTGGCGTCGAAGGACAGCGTGCCGCCGGCAAAGGCCGACCAGTTGCCCAACCAGGCAGTGGGCGCGTTCAGCAGGAAGTCGTCGTCCGTGATGTCGGTGACCTGGAGCCAGCCACCGCCGTTGCCGCCGCTGGCCATCCAGACCTGGGCGCCACCGTTGCTGGTGGTCCAGCCTTCGGCATCGGTGTTGAAACCGGCGGCCATCGCAGCCGAGGTGGCCAGCGACAGCGCGACGGCGACGAAAGGCGCAAGGAGAGAACGGGCCATGGCGGTGCTCCAGCATTGGTAGGGCGCGCATGTTGGCCGAGGGGCCGCTGCGGCGACATCCCTAGCCAACGTCCGGAAAGCTCAACCCTGGGGCAGACCGCGGGTGCCGGCCGTGGGGGCAGACGGCTCCGAAACGTGGGCCGCCATGGCGAGCAGGCCCACACCGGCCGCGGCGCCGAGCCACAGCCAGCGCTTCCACCAGGCGGCTCGAGCCTTGGCTTCGACGGCGGGGCCGGGTTCGGCAGCGCTGCCGGCGCTGCGTGGGGGGGCGAGGCCCAGCCACTCGCGCAGTTCGTCGGCGAGGCCCTCGGCGCCGCGCGTGCGCAGCTCGGGCGATTCGGCCATGGTGCCGCGCAGCAGGGCATCGAGCTTGATCTGCTGCGCCGACTTCATCAGCGGCCAGGCCTCGGCCACGCTGCCACGCAGCGGCGCCAAGCCCCGGGGGGTGTCCTCCCAGCCGCAGATGAAGACGCGGGCCAGGGCGCCCAGGCCATAGATCTCGCTGGCGAGAGTGGGTGGTTCGCCGTTGCGGCGCTCGGGCGCCACGAAGGCCGGCGAAGCGCCGAGGCTCAGGCCGCGGTCGAAAGGGTCGGTCGGGTCGGGAATCTTGGTCAGGCCCAGGCCCATGAGGCGCACGCCGCCTTCGGGGCCGAGCCAGATCATGGCGGGGTCGATCTCGGCCAGCAGCCAGCCCTGCTGGTGGGCCGAGCGCAGGGCTTCGCAGAGCTGCACCAGCAACTCGACGCGCTGGCGCAGTCCCAACTGGTGCAACTGCGGCAGCACCGGCTCGCCATGCTCTCCCTCGACGATCAGATAGGGGTGGGCATCGGGTGTCACGCCGCTGTCGCTGGGCACGGCGATGTGGAGGTGCTGCAGCTTGGCGAGGTCACCGGCCTGGTCGGCGTAGCGCAGCATGACGCCGGCGCCCTGGTCGCTGCGGTCCAGCACGAGGACGGCCGCCTTCTGCTCCGTGGCCATTGCATGGTGGGCGCTGTACCACTGGCCGGCATGGGCCTGCTCGCCGTCGGCCAGCGGTTTCTCCAGCCGCCACACGCCCAGCGCCTGCCCTTCGTCCAGGGGCGCGGCGGCGGCTGGCGGTGGCAGGGAGAGATTGGGCATGCGCATGGCGCGGCATATTAGGGGTGACCCCAGGGGGCTGCCATCCCCCTTTGTTACAAAGCGGGCCGGTCCGCGCATTCGCTCACGGCCCTGGATACTCGCCCCCGGACAATGCTTGCCGTTCTCGCCACGACCTTTCCGTTCTTCGCGCTGGTGCTGTGCGGCTGGCTGGCCGCCGAGCGCGGCCTGCTGCCGGACAGCGCCATTCCCGGCCTGAATGGGTTCGTGCTTTTCTTTGCGCTGCCCTGCCTGCTGTTCCGCTTCGGGCGCGACACGCCGCTGCTGGAGCTGCTGAACCCGGCCCTGCTCGGCGTCTATCTCAGCTCGGCGCTGCTGATGGTCTTCTTCACGGTGGCAACGACGCTGTCCGAGCGAGTGGGCATGAAGGACGCGGCCTTTGGCGCCCTGGTGGCGGCCTTCCCCAACACCGGCTTCATGGGCGTGCCGCTGATCGTCGCGTTGTTGGGCAATGCCGCTGGCGGGGCTGTCGTCAGCACCATCCTGGCCGACCTCTTCGTGACGAGCTCGCTGTGCATCGCCCTGGCCCAGGCTGGCGCCAGCGGGCATGCCGGCCGGGCGGCGTTCGTGCAGGCGCTGAAGGCGGCCGCTTCCAATCCGCTGCCCTGGTCCATTGCCCTGGGTGCGGCTTTGGGCGTCAGCGGCCTGGTGTTGCCGGGGCCGCTGGCCAAGGTCATTGCCATGCTGGGGGATGCGGCCTCGCCGGTGGCGCTGTTCTCCATTGGCGCGGTGCTCAGCCGTTCGGGCCGTGCCAACCGCAAGGCCGGCCGTGTGACGCCGGCGGCGCTATACCTGCCGGTGGCTGCCATCAAGCTGCTGCTGCATCCGGCGCTGGTCTTCGCCTTGGGTGCCGCGGCGCGCTGGCTGGGGGCGCCGCTGGCCTGGCCGCAGCTGGTTGCGCTGACGCTGGCGGCCGCGCTGCCCAGCGCCAGCAATGTGTCGCTGCTGGCCGAGCGCTACGGCGCGGACAACGGCCGCATCGCGCGCATCATCCTGGCGTCGACCGGCCTGGCCTTTTTCAGCTTCAGCGGCCTGGCGGCCCTGCTGATCTGACCTATGAAGCTTGCGGGCCGAGCGCCGGGCCTGCCATGGGCCAGAGGCCCATGGCCTTCCGTAGGCACAACCAGTCCGCAGGGACTGCTTGTGTCCGACTCCAGTTCACCTAGCCGGCCCGCCGTTGGCGATGTGCTTGCCGGTCGATCCGGCAAGCATCGCCGTACCCTCGGGGGACCGACCGCGTACCCGCGGGCGAGGGGCTTCAGTTCAGCGACGGCGACGCGCCACCCAGGCGATGACGCTCAGGCCCGACAGCAGCAGCGCATAGGTCTCGGGTTCGGGAATCGGCAAGCCGCCGCCGGTCGCACAGGCGAGGTTCTGGCAGATCGTGCCGCTGCCATTGCCGGCGAAGCTGATGCCGTAGTCCGCCGCAGCGGCGCCAGACATCACATAGACCGTCGAGCCCTGCGGCAACTGCATGCCCGTGAACTGCACGGTGTTGGAGAAGTCCGCGGCACCGTTGCCGCTGATGCTCGTGCTCAGCTCGGACTTCAGGTACAGCGCCGTGCCATAGGTGAAGCTATAGCTGCCGATGACATCCTCGTTGATCGTCAGCGTGCCGTTGCCATCCGTGTAGGTCCACAGGCCGTCGCTGTAGACGCTTTTGTTCCAGTGGTCCGAGCCGGCGTCGTAGGAGGCGTAGACCGACGCGACGACCTGGTTGGAGAAGGAGCGCAGCGACCAGTCGATGGACGCGCCGCCATTGCCCGTCGTGATGCCGGCGAGACTGCCGTCGATGTGGATGGTGCCGGTGAAGGTGCCCGTGCCGGTGCCGCCGCCGATCTGGTAGAGCTCCTCCCAGGCCGAGCGCCCGACCGCATAGGTCAGGTTGTTGCTTTCCACGTGCATGGGCCAGCTGGTCGCGCCGACGACGAACTGGCCGTCGTAGCTCTGACTCACCGGCGTGAAGCCGGCCAGCGAGGCGCTGGCGTGGTTGCTGCCCCAGTCCGTCATGCCGTAGGCATTGGCGGTGACGGGCGTCATGCCCTGGCTGGCGTCACCTGCCCAGACGCCACCGGCCGTCACATTGGGCAGGGGCGTGGCTTGATCGTAGGCGGCGCCGCTGCGGTAGTCGGAGCCGTAATAGACGCTGCCGTAGACGGTGTTCGGGTTGCCGCCGGCGTCCAGGCCAAAGACGGGGCTGGTTGTCTGGATGCTGTTGTAGTAGCCGCTGTAGGCCTCGGCAAAGACGCGGTATTGCGACTGCGCCTGGGCGGTGCAGGCGAGGGAAGCGAGACCCAGCAGGGTCAAGGCACGAAGAGACATGGCACGGCTCCCAAGGCAGCGAGCCGGCGGTGGCCCGCTGAAACAAGTTGTGCACTCTGTCACTAATTGCTTGTCTTGGCATCCCCATTCGACAGGACGGCGCGCCCTGGCAGCCGGATCGTCACGCGCAGCCCGCCACCGTCCCGGTTGGCCAGCGCGATATGGCCGTCGTGGGCTTCGGCAATCTCCCGTGCCAGCGCAAGCCCCAGGCCCGTACCGCCCTGGGAGCCGGGTTCGGAGCGCTTGGTGGAGTAGAAGGGCAGCAAGGCCTGGGCCAGCACCGCCTCGCTCATGCCGGGGCCGCGGTCCAGCACTTCGATGCGCAGCTCGTCGCCCTGGCTGGCCAGGCGCAGCAGGATCTCGTCGGGGTCGCTGCCCGACTCATGGGCGTTCTTGATCAGGTTGAGCAGGGCTTGTTCGATCTGGGCCGCATCGAACCAGCCGGGCTGATCGGGCGGCGCGCCCTCGACGCGGAATTCGCCCAGCGTCGCCAGCCGCGCGATAAAGGCCGACCAGTCCACCGCGGCGCGGCGCGGCGCCGGCAGCTTGGCGAAGGCCGCGTAGCCGCTCAGGAAGACATGCAGATGTGCCGCGCGCTCGCCGATGCTGGCCAGCACCTGCAGCAGGCGCTCGGTGTTGCCGCGCCGCGCCAGCTCCGCGCCGCTGTGGGCCAGCGACGAGATCGGCGCCAGCGAGTTGTTCAGCTCGTGGCTCAACACGCGGATGACGCGCTTCCACGTCGCGACTTCGGCCCGCGACAGCTCCCGCGTCATGCGTCGCAGGAGCCGCAGCCGATGCGGCTGGCCCTGCAGCCTGAACGTGCGCGTGCTGTGGTGGAAGGTTTCCTCCGACCCATCGGGCAGCGTCACCGCGAAAAGCCGGTCGCCGTCGCCGGCGAGGGCCTCGCGCAGCGTCTCGGGCAGGTGGGCGATGACGGTGGGGAAGTCCAGCCCGGTCAGGCTGCGGCCGTCGCCCAGCAGCTGGCGTGCGGCCAGGTTGGCAATGGCGATGCGCTCGCTCGGCGCCGTCAGCACCAGCGCGACGGGCGTGTTCTGCACGACGGTGTCCAGCAGCAGCTCGCGCTGGGCCAGGTGCTGGCGCTGCTCGCGCAGGGCCAGGCCGAGCTCGGCGTGCAGTTGCGTCAGCTCGATCAGCTCACGCGGACCGTCTGGCGCGAGATTGAGGCTGAAGTCACCGTCCCGGTAACTCAGCACGGCCCCTTCGAGTGCGCGCGTGAGCCGCAGCAGCGGCGTCAGCCAGAACGCCGCCAACCAGCCGATCAGCGGCAGCATGACGATCACCGCCACGGCCAGCGCGATGCCTGCATCCAGGCCCGCTCGGCGCACGCCGAGGATGACCAGGGGCGGCACGACCGCCGCCGCGCCGAGTGCCAGCAGTGCGCGAGCGCGCAGCGACAGCGGCATCAAAGGTCTATCCCATAACGCTCCAGCCGCCGGTACAGCGCCTGGCGCGACAGACCCAACTGGCTGGCCGCACGGCTGACCACGCCGCCGGCTGCGTTCAGCGCCGCGACGACGGCCTCGCGGCTGGGCTCGTCGAGGTTGCGCCAGGCGCCCCCGCCATTGCCATTGGCTTCCTCCAGCCCCAGCAGGGCCGGCGTGATCTCACCGCCCTGGCACAGCAGGGCCGCGCGTTCGACGGCGTTCTTCAGTTCGCGCACATTGCCTGGCCAACGGTGGGCGAGCAGGGCCTCGCGCGCGGCCTCGCTCAAACGCGCCCGGTCGGCCAGGAAATGCTCGGCCAGCGGCAGCACATCGTCGCGGCGCTCGGCCAGGGGCGGTAGCTTCAGCTCGATGAGGTTGAGGCGGTAGAACAGGTCTTCGCGGAAGGCGCCGGTCTTGACCATGGCGCGCAGGTCGGCATTCGTCGCGCTCAGCACGCGCACCCGCACCTGGCGCGTCTTGCTCGAGCCCAGGCGCTCGAACTGGCCCGTCTCCAGCACGCGCAGCAGCTTGACCTGGCCGGCCAGCGGCAGGTTGCCGATCTCGTCGAGGAAGAGGGTGCCGCCATCGGCCGCCTCGAAGCGGCCCACGCGCGCCTTGGCCGCACCGGTGTAGGCGCCGCTGTCGCTGCCGAACAGCTCGGCCTCGATGAGGTCGGCCGGCAGGGCGCCGCAGTTCAGCGCGACGAAAGGACCGTCATGCGCGCTTGAATTGGTGTGCACGAAGGCCGCAATGCGTTCCTTGCCGGCGCCGTTCGGCCCGGTGATCAGTACCGGCACCGGTGCCGCGGCAATCTGGCCGGCCAGTTCGAGCAAATTGGCCATCGCATCGGAGCCGAACACGAGGCCGGCGAGGTCGTAGCGCCGTGCCAGCGCTGCGCGCCTGGCGGCCCGCGCCTCGCGCAGCTGTGCGATTTCGCGGTTGGCCTCGCCCAGCTCCAGCAGGTTCTCGACGGTCGCGATCAGCTTGGCGTCGTCCCAGGGTTTGGCGAGGTAGTCGGCCGCGCCGGCCTTGACGAGGGCCACGGCCGCGTCCAGCCGTGTCCAGGCCGTCAGCAGGATGACGGGGAGGTCGGGGCGGCGCGCGCGGATGGCACGAAAGAGCTGCTCGCCTTCCTCACCCGAGGTCGTGTCGGCCGTGAAGTTCATGTCCTGGATGACGAGGCCGAAGGCGCGCTTGTCCAGCAGGGCCAGGCCCTCCTCGGGGCTGGTGGCCATGCTGGCCTCGATGTCGTGCAGGGACAGCAGCAGTTCCAGCGCCTGGCCCACGCCGGGGTGGTCGTCAATGATCAATACGCGTCGCATGGCGCAGCAGGATAGCCGCCCATCCAACCGTGCCATCTGCCCGGATTTTCCGCACGACGCGCTAGGTTTTTCCCTAGATCGCCACTTCAACGGCGGACTCGTCACAAAGCAACCCGTATCCTGCGCCGCCTCGGGCGGGCTGATGGTGGTTGCGCACGAGATTCACATCAACGTCGAAGGGAACACCATGTCTTCAGTGGGATTGGATGCCGTACCCGGTCCGGGTCGGAGTGCGGGCTGGCTCGACAAGGAAAGAACCATTGCCGGCGTCGGCTTCAACCGCTGGCTGGTGCCGCCGGCGGCCCTCGCCATCCATCTGTGCATCGGCATGGCCTATGGCTTCTCGGTGTTCTGGCTGCCGCTGTCCAAGGCCCTGGGCATCAAGGAGGCGATCAAGTGCGGCGCCGACGTGGGTTTCTTCCAGGAACTCTTCGTCAGTGGCTGCGACTGGAAGGTCTCGACGCTGGGCTGGATGTACACGCTGTTCTTCGTCTTCCTGGGTTGCTCCGCGGCGATCTGGGGTGGCTGGCTCGAACGCGCCGGCCCGCGCAAGGCCGGTGTCGTGTCGGCCCTGTGCTGGTGCGGCGGCATGTTGATCTCGGCGCTGGGCATTCATCTGCACCAGTTCTGGCTGATGATCCTGGGCAGCGGCGTCATCGGTGGCATCGGCCTGGGCCTGGGCTACATCAGCCCGGTCAGTACGCTGATCAAGTGGTTCCCGGACAAGCGCGGCATGGCCACCGGCATGGCCATCATGGGCTTTGGCGGCGGCGCCATGATCGGCTCGCCACTGGCGGCCGAACTGATGAAGACCTTCGCCACGGCCACCGACGTCGGCGTGACGCAGACCTTCATCGTCATGGCCCTCGTCTACTTCGTCTTCATGATCGGCGGCGCATTCGGCTATCGCGTGCCGCCCACGGGCTGGAAGCCGGCCGGCTGGACCGCACCGGTCGCCCAGGGCAGCAACGCCATGATCACGCAGCGCCACGTGCACGTGAAAAAGGTCTGGGGCATTCCGCAGTTCTGGCTGGTCTGGATCGTGCTGTGCATGAACGTGTCGGCCGGCATCGGCGTCATTGGCATGGCCAGCCCGATGCTGCAGGAAGTCTTCGGCGGTTCGCTGATCGGCCTGACGGCCAAGTTCGGTGAGCTGGACAAGGCGCAACTGGCCAAGATCGCCGCTGTGGCCGCCGGCTTCACGGCGCTGCTGAGCCTGTTCAACATCGGTGGCCGCTTCTTCTGGGCCAGCCTGTCGGACAAGCTCGGCCGCAAGGTCACCTATGTCGTCTTCTTCCTGCTTGGCGGGCTGATGTATGCCAGCATCCCCAGCAGCGCGGCTGCCGGCTCCAAGCTCGCCTTCGTCGGCGCGATCTGCGTCATCCTGAGCATGTACGGCGGCGGTTTTGCGACCGTGCCGGCCTTCCTCGCCGACCTGTTCGGCACGCAGATGGTGGGTGCGATCCATGGCCGCCTGCTGACGGCCTGGGCCACGGCCGGCATCCTGGGCCCCGTCGTCGTGAACTACATGCGCGACTACCAGCTGGAGCTGGGCCTGCCGCGCGAGCAGGTCTACAACCAGACCATGTACATCCTCGTGGGCATGCTGGTCGTCGGCCTGATCGCCAACCTGATGATCCGTCCGGTGGCCGACAAGCACTTCATGACCGAGGCCGAGCTGGCCGAGGAAAAGCGCCTGGCGCACGAGCGCGCTGCGGCCGCCGAGGTGGGTTCGGGGTCGGGCGCCAGCGCCGCGACTTCGCCCGCGGTGGTGGCGCTGGCCTGGGCCGCGGTGGGCATCCCACTGGCCTGGGGCGTGTACAAGACCCTCATCAACGTGGGCAAGTTCTTCAACTGATCCGGTCCTGCTAGGCTGACAAGCCCCGCTGCCTGTGCAAGGCGCGGGGCCTTTTTCTTGGTGTATGACCTTACAGCCCCCACGTTCGCGCTGCTCACTGCCCCCCGAGGGGGTGCGTCAGCGGCTTCGGGCGGCCGGGCACCACTGACATGAGCGAACAAAAGATCGAGCTGTACGACGGCCCCGCCGGCGGTTGGGGCGCGCTGAAGAGCGTGGCCAAGCACCTGAACGAGCAGGGCGTGGCCGTGAAGGGCGCCAAGACGCTGCTGCATGCCAACCAGACCGACGGTTTCGACTGCCCCGGCTGCGCCTGGCCCGACCGCGACCACCGCTCCACCTTCGAGTTCTGCGAGAACGGCGCCAAGGCCGTCGCCGCCGAAGCCACCGCGCGGCGCGCAACGCCCGAGGTCATAGCCGCGAAGACGCTGAAGGAATGGGCCGAGGTGTCGGACTACGACCTGGAAGCCACCGGCCGCCTGACCGAGCCCATGGTCTACGACGCCCAGACCGACCGCTACCAGCGGACCAGTTGGGACGCGGCCTTCGCGCTGATCGCCCGCGAGCTGCAGGCGCTGCCTGATCCCAACGAAGCCATCTTCTACACGTCGGGCCGCACCAGCAACGAGGCCGCCTTCCTCTACCAGCTGTTCGTGCGCGAGTACGGCACCAACAATTTCCCCGACTGCTCCAACATGTGCCACGAGCCCAGCGGTTCGGGCATGCGGCCGACCATCGGCGTCGGCAAGGGCACGGTCACGCTGCACGACTTCGAGCAGGCCGATGCCATCTTCGTGTTCGGCCAGAACCCGGGCACCAACCACCCGCGCATGCTGGGCGAGCTGCGCGCCGCCCGCAAGCGCGGTGCGCGCATCGTCAGCTTCAACCCGCTGCGCGAGCGCGGCCTGGAGCGTTTCGCCGACCCGCAGAACGCCATCGAGATGGCGACGCTGGGCGACTCGCCGATCAGCAGCCACTACTTCCAGCTCCAGGTCGGCGGCGACTTCGCGCTGCTCAAGGGCATGTGCAAGCGCGTCGTCGAACTGGACGATGCCGCGCTGGCGGCCGGTAAGCCGCGCGTGCTGGACGTGGCCTTCATCGCCGAACACACCCAAGGCTTCGAGACCTTCATCGCCGACCTGCGCGAGCAGCCCTGGGAGCCGCTGGTCGCGGCCTCGGGCCTGACACGCGAGCAGATCGTGCAGGCCGCGGACATCTACGCGACCAGCGAGCGCGTCATCGCCTGCTGGGGCATGGGCATCACCCAGCACCGGCACTCGGTCAAGACCATCCAGATGATCGTCAACCTGCTGCTGCTGCGCGGCAACCTGGGCCGCCCGGGCGCGGGCGCCTGCCCGGTGCGCGGCCACAGCAATGTGCAGGGCGACCGCACCATGGGCATCTACGAGAAGCCCGCACCGGCCTTCCTGGACAAACTGGGCCAGGTGTTCGGCTTCGAGCCGCCGCGCGAGCACGGTCATGACACCGTGGGCGCCATCCAGGCCATGCTCGATGGCCAGGGCAAGGTCTTCATCGCCATGGGTGGCAACTTCGCCGCTGCCACGCCCGACACGGCCGCCACCTGGCGCGCGCTGCGCCAATGCGAGCTGACGGTGCACATCACCACCAAGTTCAACCGCAGCCATGTCGTGCACGGCCGCAAGGCGTTGGTGCTGCCAGTGCTCGGCCGCACCGAGATCGACGTGCAGGCCAGCGGCCCGCAGGGCGTCACGGTGGAAGACTCGATGAGCATGGTGCACCTGTCGGCCGGCATGAATGCGCCGGCTTCCGAGCACCTGATCTCCGAGCCCATGCTGGTCGCGCGCATGGCCGCTGCCACGCTGACGAAGAGCCGCACGCCGTGGCTGGCGCTGGCCAGCAACTACGCCACCATCCGCGACAAGATCGAGGCCGTGCTGCCCGACTTCGCCGGCTTCAACGAGAAGATCAAGGCGCCCGGCGGCTTTCGCCTGCGCAACACCGCCAGCGAACGCGTCTGGGCCACGGCAAGCGGCAAGGCCGAGTTCAGCACGCACGCCATGCCCACCGATCTGGCTGTGCAGCGCATTGCCGAGCGCCAGCGCGACGTTCGCGTCTTCACGCTGACGACGCTGCGCTCCCACGACCAGTACAACACCACCATCTACGGCCACGATGACCGCTACCGCGGCGTCTATGGTCACCGCCGCGTCGTCTTCATCCATGCCGAGGACCTCAAGGACCTGGGGCTCAAGGCCGGCGACTGGGTGGACATCACCAGCCTCTACATCGACGAGGCCGGCGGCGACGTCGAGCAGCGCCACGCCGAGCGTTTCCTGCTCGTCGCCTACGACATCCCGCGCGGCTGCCTGGCCAGCTACTACCCCGAGACCAACCCGCTGGTGCCGCTGCAGAGCTTCTCCGTCACCGCGCGCACGCCGACGTCCAAGTCCATCCCGGTCGTGCTGAGTGCGCACGCCGGCTGAGCTGCTGCATGAGCTGGGCGATGGCGCCCGGGCCGTGCCGCTGACGCGCCTGGCCAAGCGCCTGGACGCCCGCGTCAGCGAGTTGCTGCGCGAGTTCACGGCCCTGAGTGACGCCCGGCTCGGTGGCGTGGCCGGGCCGGGCTGGGTCAGCCTGCATTGCGACGACACGGGCCGCTGGACGGTGACCCTGACCGAGGCGGGCCGCGCGCAGCAGTCGGCGACACAGGGCTAGCCGCCGTGTAGCCGCAGGCAGATCCCGTGCCTGTCCGGAGGCACGGCCGAGGCACGGAGGGCAGCTTGCGGCGTCTCAAGTTCCCTGTCATGCTGGCTCTTCAGGGCAGCCCAGTAGCGGCGCCCTTCAGCAAGCGCCGCCCCAGGCGCAGCGCGGTGCAGGCGGACAACGGCGTCCTGCCGACCGACTTCCGGCTGAGTCGACGATGTCGCCAGCCGCTCGACTCCTTCGACGAGGTCAAGCCATGAACTTCAATGCTTTCAAGGTTTCCACCCGATTGGCCCTGGGTTTCGGCTCGGCAGTGCTGCTCGGCCTTGTGATCGCCGTCTTCGGCATGCTGCGGATGGGCTCGCTGGCCGCCAAGGTCGACGAGCTGGCCCTTGATCGCATGCCCAAGATGGACAAGTTCGCCGACATCAAGGACAACCTCAACACGAGCGCTCGCGCGGTGCGCAATGTGCTGCTGACGACCGATGCGACCGTCCGTGCTGCCGAGGTGAAGCGCATCGGCGAGATGCGTGCGGCCACCGACCAGTCGATCGCCATGCTGGACAAGGCGCTCGCACAGCCCAAGAGCCGGGCGCTGCTCAAGCTCATCACCGACAACACGCCCGCCTACCGGCACGGGCTGGACCAGGTGTTGGCGCTGGCGAGCGAGGGCAAGACAGCCGAGGGCGCTGCGATGCTGACCGGCGAGGTGCGTGCCCGGCAGAGCACGATCTTCAAGGCCGTCGACGATTCCATCGAGTTGCAGAGCCAAGTCGCCAACCAGCTCGCCAAGGATGCCGGCCAAGTCGCCGCCAGCAGCGGCATGGAGATGCTCGGCGGCGCGGTCGCGATGGCCTTGCTGGGTGGTCTCGTGGGCTGGGCACTGTCGCGCAGCCTGAGCCGCGCACTCGGTGCCGAGCCGGGCGAACTCAGCGAGGCCGTGCAGCGCGTGGCCGATGGAGACCTGGCCCAGCCGGTACCGGTGCGGTCAGGAGACACGACGAGTACCGTGGCTGCTGTGGCGCGCATGCAGGAGGCGCTGGCCCTCATCGTGAGCACCGTACGCGCCAACTCCGACAGCGTGGCCATTGCCAGCGCCCAGATCGCGCAGGGCAACCAGGACCTGTCCAGCCGCACCGAAGAGCAGGCCAGCGCCCTGGAGCAGACGGCGGCGTCGATGGAGCAGCTGGGCTCGGCCGTGCAGCAGAACGCCGACAACGCCCGTCAGGCCAACCAGCTGGCGCAAGGCGCCAGCGAGGTGGCCGTGCGGGGTGGCGCCGTCGTCAACGAAGTGGTGGCGACGATGAGGGACATCCAGCAGAGCTCGCAGCGAATCTCCGACATCATCGGCACCATCGACGGCATCGCCTTCCAGACCAACATCCTTGCGCTGAATGCGGCGGTGGAGGCCGCGCGAGCCGGCGAGCAGGGCCGCGGCTTCGCGGTCGTGGCCGGCGAGGTGCGCCTGCTGGCCCAGCGCAGCGCCCAGGCGGCCAAGGAGATCAAGTCGCTGATCATGGCCAGCGTCGAGCGTGTCGAGCGCGGCACGGTGCTGGTGGACCAGGCCGGCTCGACCATGACCGAAGTGGTCGACGCGATCCGCCGCGTCACCGACCTGATGGGCGAGATCAGCAGCGCCAGCGGCGAGCAGAGCAGCGGCGTGGCCCAGGTCGGCGAAGCGGTCATGCAGATGGACCAGACCACGCAGCAGAACGCCGCACTCGTCGAGCAGGGCGCCGCCGCCGCCGAGAGCCTCAAGGAGCAGGCCCGCCAGCTCGTGGCGGCGGTGGCGGTCTTCCGGCTCGCGCACGAGGCTCATGCGGCCGTGCCGGCGCCCCGGCCACGCAAGCCCTCGCCACCCGTGAGCCGGCCGTCGACGCGACCGGTGGCCAAGGCTGGCGTGCGCAGACCGGCACCCGTCGAGCCGCGCGTGCCCTCCAGGCCTGCCGCCAGCTCAGCCGTCGTCAAGCCCCCGGCGGCGGCCGATGGTGAATGGGCCGACTTCTGAACCGACACTGCAGGCTCCGTTGACTCGCCCGCATCTCCCATGCCTGCTCTCCGTCTCCTTGGCCGCCTCACCTCCATCAACGTCCGCAAGGTCATGTGGACCGCCGCGCAGCTTGATCTCGAGCTCGACCGCGAGGACTGGGGTGCGGGTTTTCGCTCGCCGCAGGAGCCGGGCTATCTGGCGATGAACCCCAACGGCCTGATACCCGTCCTCATCGATGGTGACTTCGTGCTGTGGGAGAGCAATGCCATCTGCCGCTATCTCGCCACCCAGCGCTACGCAACCACGCTGCTGCCGACCGAGCCGCAGGCGCGCGCCAGGGTAGAGCAGTGGATGGACTGGCAAGCCGGCGAGTTGAACAACAGCTGGCGCGTCGCCTTCATGGCGCTGGTGCGCGGCCAGCCGGCCACGCCGGAGGCCATCGAAGCGGGCGTGGCGAACTGGAACAAGCACATGGGCATGCTGGAAGCACAGCTCGCCAGGACGGGCGCCTTCGTGACCGGGCCTGAGTTCACGCTGGCCGACGTCGTGCTAGGCCTGTCGGCCCAGCGCTGGAAGAACGCGCCGATCGAGCGCGCGGCATTGCCGGCGGTGGACGCCTGGATGCGGCGCTTGAGCGCGCGGCCAGGGTTTGCCGACTACGTGGACAACGGCATGCCTTGAGCGACCTCAGGGCTTGCCGCCAGCAGGCCGGCGCGCCAGGATCTGCTGCGCCGCCTCCCTGGCCGTGGTCATCTGCTGCGGCGTGGGCGGCGCTGCCAGGTGAAGCGCACCCCGCTCCAGCAGCGACTTGGCCGTGCCCTTAGCCTCAGGGTCGGGCAGCTCGGCGTAGGCCATCAGAAAGCTCAAACGCTCGGCGTCGCTCAACCCCCACGCGGGGTTCGACGTCGCCGCATTGATGAGGCTGAGCCCGTCACCGGCAAATGCGTCACGCCGCATCGCTTCGGCCACCTGCTGGCGCTGCGCGGCGGTCAGGTCGCCGGGGAAGGTCGCGGCGGCAAAGGCCGAGGCCGCCTCGGCCACGCCGGCCCGCACCGCCCGCAAGGCCAGTTCCGGCAGCATCACGCGGTGCTGGGCGGTCACGGTCTGGCAGCGCCTCGACTCGGCATCGGCCTCCACCATCATCTGGGTCATCATTTCCGGCGAGATGCCCTGGTTGCGGACGGTCTCGAAGCTGTTGCGCCGCGTCTCGTTCGACGCGCAAAGCCGCAGCCAGCGCACCGCCTCCCAGGCGGCCGCCGCATCGTCGCCGGCCATGGCACGATCGATGTGCGGGCCGTACCCTTCCGAGCCGATGCGCGGTGCGGCCGGCCTTGCGGAGGTGGGTGTCGGCGAAGCCGTTGCGGAGGCGGCGCGCGCCACCGCGCGGGTGGTTGTCGAGGCTGCCGAAGCCGCCAGGGGCGGCGCGGCGGGCTGGGCCACGACGGTCGTGGGCTGGGAGGGCGAGGCCGGGCCTGCGGGCGGCGCGCTCAGCCCCAGCCACAGGGCGGCGGCAGCTGCAGCGCCAATCGCGATGAGGATGAGAACCCAGCGAATGGCGTCCATGGCGGCTCAGCTTGCGAAGTTGTAGCGCACGACGGCGACCGTCAGTGCGAACAGATAGCCGTAGGCGAAGCGGTCGATGCGCAGCACCGGGTCGCCGCGGCGCGCGCGCCAGAGGCCCATCAGCGTCATTGCGAAACCGGCGATCACGGGCGTGACGACGAGGTTGGCCAGGCGGGGCCAGCCATCGCGCGTCAGGTGCTGGGGCATGAGCCACAGGCTCAGCGCGCCGACGATGCCGCCCAGCAGCACATAGCCGAGCACGGCCACCCAGACGCTGGGCTGCTTGCGAAAAGGCTCGGCCACGGCATGCAGGCCGAGTTCGACGAGCAGTTCGCCGAAGACCTGGAAGATCAGTTCGAGCAGCAGTTCAAGCAAGATCTCCAGGGCGGTCTCCGCAGTCGGTGAGATGACACGCAGCCTAGCGCAACCGGCCGGCCGGCAGGCGGCCGCGTGAGTTTTCACCGGCTGGAGCGCTGATGAAAAAAAGCCCGCGGCAGATGAGCCGCGGGCCAGGTGCGGAGTGGCGCCTGCCACCCTGCCGTCGAGATGTGTCAGCCGAGCCGTACCGGCACAAAGATCTGCTGGCCGTCACGCGCCACCAGCAAGGCCACCGAGGCCGGCTTGCCCTTCAGCGCGTCGCGCACCTGCTCCACGTTCTGCACCGGCTTGCCGTTCAGGGCCAGCAGCACGTCGCCGGGCTGCACGCCTGCCAGCTGGGCCGGGCCGGTCACGCCTTCGATCAGCAGGCCATGGTCCAGCCCCGAGCCGCGCAGCTCCTGGCGCTCCAGCGGACGCAGCGCCAGGCCCAGCGAGCCGCCCTGGGGCGTGGCGCTGGCTTCCTGTGCGTCCTTGTCGGCGCGGCCCAGGCTGACGGTCTCGCTGACGCGGGACTTGTCGCGCCACAGCTCCAGCTTGAGCTTGTCGCCGGGGCGGGCCAGGCCGACGCGGCTGGACACGTCGCCCGCCACGCGCACCGGCTCGCCGTCAATGGCCGTGATGACGTCACCCGCCTTCAGCCCGGCCTTGGCGGCGGCGCTTTCAGGCTGCACGCTGGACACCAGGGCGCCATCGGGTGCACCCAGGCCGAAGGACGAGGCCAGCGGCGCCGACAGGTCCTGCAGCGTGACGCCCAGTCGCGCATGCTCGACCTTGCCGTGGGCAACGATCTGGTCCTTGACCTTCAGCGCCACGTCCACCGGGATGGAGAAGGCCAGGCCCTGGAAGCCGCCGCTCTGCGAGAAGATCTGCGCGTTGACGCCGACGACACGGCCGGCCGCGTCGAACAGCGGGCCGCCCGAGTTGCCGGGGTTCACGGCCGCATCGGTCTGGATGAAGGGCACGACGCTGTCGCCGGGCAGCGAGCGGCCCTTGGCGCTGACGATGCCCTGCGTGGCCGTCTGCTCGAAGCCATAGGGCGCGCCGATGGCCAGCACATAGTCGCCCACCTGCACCTGCTTCGGGTCGCCCAGCTGCACGGTGGGCAGGCCCTTGGCATCGAGCTTGAGCACGGCGATGTCGGTGGCCGGGTCGCTGCCCAGCACCTTGGCCGAGAACTCGCGGCGGTCGCTGAGCTTGACGGTGACCTGCTTGGCGTCGCGCACGACGTGGGCGTTGGTCAGCACGACACCGTCGCTGCTGATGATGAAACCGGAGCCCTGGCCGCGGAAGGGCTGCGGCCCCTGCTGCGGCATGCGCAGCCCGGGGATGCCGCGGAAGAAGCGGAAGAAGGGGTCATCGTCACCCCGCGCGACGGGGCCTTCGTCGCCGTCGTCATTGCCCACCTTGTGCAGGCCCGCGACGGTGATGCCGACCACGGCAGGGCCCTGGGTCTGCACGATGGCGCGGTAGTTGGGCAACTGGGCGGGGGGAAGGGCCACGGCGGGTGCCGGTGTGGTGGCCGCAGCGAGGGCCACGGTGGTCGGGGCGGCGCCGCCGGGCGTCGCGTCGGTGGCCGCTGCGGCGGGCGCCTTGTGAAACCCGGGCAAGGTCCACCCCGAAGCCGTGGTGGTCAGCGTCACACCGGCAGCCAGCAGCGCAGCGGCCGCGGCAGTCACCGTCATCTTGGCGGTCTGGGTCATCGAGAACTCTCCTCTAGGGGCGGGCTGCGGCGCAGCCGTTGCCGTGGACTCTAGGGAGGGGAGGTGAGGGCTCGATGAGGGGAAGGTGAGGTGAAAGTTAAGGCGACGTGGGACGTGGAGTCTGCGGTGGCGGCTTCAGGCTGGCTGCTGCCGCTCGGATTCATCAGTCGTGGGGCAGCAATGTGCCCGAAGCGGAAGCTCATCAATGTCCGCTTTAGAGCGTCCCGGTGACTGGCAGTGTGTCCAGCGGACTTCGCACTGCCCCGCCGCCAACCTTGAGCACATGGGTGTAGATCATGGTCGTCGCTACGTCGGCGTGGCCGAGCAAGTCCTGCACGGTCCGAATATCGCTGCCCGCTTGGAGGAGGTGGGTCGCGAAACAGTGACGCAACGTGTGAGGCGTGGCCGGTTTGTCGATCTGCGCGGTCCGGACTGCGCGTTTGAAGGCGCGCTGGAAGGTCTGGTCGTACAGATGATGCCGCCGAACAACGCCGCTGCGCGGGTCTGTCGAGTGGTGGTCTTGAGGGAACACCCAGAACCAGGCCCACGACGCGCCGGCTTGCGGGTACTTGCGCTCCAAGGCGTGTGGCATCTCGACGCCTGCCGTCCCCGCGGCCACGTCCTGCGCCCAGACTTTGCGAGAGCCTGCGAGTTGGTCTCGTAGCGGCTGAGCCAGGGCCTGGGGCAGCATCAGAACGCGATCCTTACCACCCTTGCCTGCGCGGACAATCACTGCCTGATGGGCGAAGTCGACATCCTTGACTCGCAGCTGCAAAGCTTCATTGATGCGCATTCCCGTCCCGTAGAGGAGTCGCGCCAACAGGCCAAGCTCTCCGGTCATGCCGGCCAGCACCGCCGACACCTCTTCGCGACTCAGGACAACGGGCAGCCTCCGGCGCACGCGTGGGCGTTCGATCTGATTGATCCACGGAAGGTTGAGTTCCAGCACCTTCGTATACAGAAACAGCAGTGCTGATAAGGCCTGCTTGTGCGTCGCGCTGGCCACTTGCCGTTCGTTCGCCAACCAGGTCAGAAACGCCTCAACCTCGGTACCGCCCATCTCCCGGGGATGCCGTAACCCGTGGAACCGGATGAACGTCCGGCACCAGTAGACGTAGATGTCCTCCGTGCTGCGGCTGTAGTGCAGGTAGCGGATGCGCTCGCGCAGCTGGTCCAGAAGGCGCACCGCACGCAGCGGAGGTAGCCCTCCCGCAGGCGGCGGCCGCAACTCACCCCGACGCTGGCTCAGGTCAACGACAGAACTCGACATGGCGGGCCTCGCTCGGTGGGGTGAAAACCCACGATTGCCTCGCCGTCACACGGCTGGCAGAGTCCCGGACGTGGGTGCCGGTTTGCGCATGAATTTAATGCTGTATAAAACAACAGTCAACAGGAGATTTCTCAATGCCGACAACAACTTCTGAGCCCGTCGCGCGCTTGGTTAAGCAGCAGCGCCCGGAGTTAACCGGCACGGTGTGCTGGATAAACTAGTAGTTGAGCGTCACCGGACCCATGACTGAGATCGAGAAGATTTTGAGCACAGGCGCGTCGGCTCGTGACGAAGGCGTGCCCGAAGTCCTCACTCAGGAGTTGGCCGCAGCCGAAGCCGCACTTGAATTCCGCTTCCCCGCGAGCTATCGAGAGTTCGTGTCGCTTGGCGGCTGTGCAGAGCTGCGGTTCAAGAATCGGACGTTGCCTCCCAATGAGAT
>NZ_JBFUMO010000025.1:0-25160 GCF_054049355.1 Roseateles sp. P5_E11
ACCGAGAAGTTCTCGGCACCGCGCCAGAAGTTCTGCGTCGCGTTGTCGCCATCCAGAAAGGCCGTTGAGCGCAGATCGCCGATGACGTGGACGTCGTCGGGATGCTCGCCCAGGCCCAGCACATGCGTGTAGAAGCCCACCGGAATGCGCAAGTCCTGGTAGGTGCCCGGCTTGAGCAGGATGGCGTCGCGGCGCGGGCCGAAATGGTTGGGCTGCTGGGCGGCGTAGATGCCGTCGATCAGCGCCTGCAGGCCCGGCGTCGCCGGGTCGACGACATGCACGTTGGGGCCGAAGTCCGGCACCTCAACCGCCAGAGCCGGAGCCGCCAACCCCACGGCCAGCACGGCCACCATCGCTCGCTTGCACTGCATGTCTCTTCCTCGCCAGGTCTCTGGTTGCCGCTGTTTGGAATCGGTTCCAATTCGCATATTGGATCATGTCCAGGCCGCCTGGTCTTCAGGGTTACTGCGGCGGCGGGCGGCGCACAATGGCGGCACTTGAGCAKCCTGCAACCAGGCGAGGAGGCCAGATGAGCCAGGGCTTCGGTCACGAATTGCCATCACKGCACAACCAGCAGGAGCACCGCCAGGTCTCCCGCTACCTGATCGTCATCGCGTCAAGCGGCGGCCCGGTCGCCAAGCTCTTTCTGGACAGCCGCGAGCAGGTCGGCGAATTCGATGCGGGCACCGAAGAGGTCGCCGTGATGACGCGCAACGCGTCGTCGTCGACGGGCGCTTCCGGCCCCGAATGGAACAAGGCCCTCGCCGGCCACAGCGCCGAGGAGCGCGCGGCCGCGACGGTCTACCAGCTCGACGTCTAGAAGCTCGATCCCGGCTGCTTCAGGAAGGCTTCCTCCTCGGCCGTCGATGCGCGGCCAAGGATGGTGTTGCGGTGCGGGTAGCGCCCGAAACGGTCGATGATGGCCTTGTGCTTGAGCTCGAAGTCGTGCGTGCCCTGCGGCGCGCGTTCCTTCATCAGCGGCTCGCCCGCCGCGTGGATGACGGCGGATTCGCTGTGCATATAGGGCATGAAGAGGAAGGCGCGCTGCTCGACCGGCAGGGCCAGGTCGGCACCGGCAGCGACGGCCTCCTGCGCCAGCGCGAGGGCCAGCGGATCGGCCGCGAAGGCGCCGGGCGTGCCGCGGTGGATGTTGCGGGCGAACTGGTCCAGCACGATGACCTCGGCGAGCCGACCTTCGGGCACTGCGCGCCAGGCAAAGAGTTCGCAGCGCTTGGCCTGTTCGTGCAGGGCGCCGAAGCGCGTGCGGACCTGCTCGTCGAAAGCGGTGTCCACCGTCCACCACTGCGCAGGCTTGATCTCCTGGAACCAGAAGCGAAGGATGTCGTCAGGCGTGGCCCTCATTTGCGCCCGCCAAACACCAGCAGCAAGCCGCCGACCGCAATCGCGCCCACGCCCAGCCACACCGGCAGATTGACTTCCTCCTTCTGCTTGGCCGACAGCTCCAGCGGCCCGAGCTTCACGACGGTGCTGTCCTTGGTGTAGCTGAAACCGCCAGTGGCCAGGCTGGCGGCGCCGGCGATGAGGAGGAGTACGCCGACGATCTTGGCGAAGTTCATAACAGGGCTTCCATGGGGTGAAGACCCAAGCTTAGAGCCTCACCACGCGTAGCTCGCCCCCAGCAACCCGTAGTTCACGCCTCCCTGGGGCCCGCGGCTGCGGCCGACGCCTGGCGTGACGGTCCAGCCAGCCCCCGCGGCGATGGCTGCCTTCATCTGCACGCTGCGCAGGTTGCCGCCATCGTGCAGCCGGTCCTGCATCACCTCGCCGTTCAGCGCCACGCGCTCGCTGACGCGGTAGGTGGCGCCGAGCTGGTGGCTGCGGTCCAGCGCCGCCTCGTCGCGGTTGATGGCCGTCACGCGGTTGCCCAGCAGCGGCACCCCGGCCAGCAGGCCGCCGCTGTTCGTCGCTTGCGTCGTGCTCGTCGTGTAGCGGTTGCGCATGACGGCGCCGTAGACGCTCAGGCGCGGCGTGACCGCCACCGCGCCGTGCACGCCCAGGCCATGGCCCCGCAGGCGCTGCTCGACCGGCGTGGCCGCGCCGCCGCCTGACGCCACCGTGCCCCGCGCACGGGCACTGCGCTTCACCGCATCGATACCGACGTTGACGCCCTCCGCCGGCCGCCAGTCCACCGCTGTAGCCAGGTCCGTCTGGCGCAGGCGCTCACCGTCGCGGCGCTGGCTGGCGTTCACACTGGCCTGCCAGGCCTTGCCGGCCACGCCACCACCGACCGCGACCTGCCGGGGCTTGACGCTGTTGCCACTGGCCAGGTCGTGGCTGCGCGACTGGCCGGCGCCCAGTTGCACCCAGGCGCGCTCACCCACGGGCAGGCTGACCGCCGCCGCCGCGCTCTGATTGCGCTGGCCATCGCGCTGCACGGCGAGGTTGACGGCGCGTTTGTCGGCATTCGGTGCCACCTCCTCGGCGTGGGCCATGCCGGCCAGCATCAGGGCGGTGGCAATGAGGCAGAGTTTGGACGTGTTCATGAGCGGGCTCCGTTGGATATCGAGTGCTGCGGGACGCTTCGGTCCCTCAACCCGACAACGCCGCCCGCGGCACAAAACTTCCCCGCCCAGATGTAAGCAGGCGCAGCCCACCGCATACTTGCTCCAACTACCCATGAGGCCTGCCGTGCCCGATCCCGCTCCGGACAGCAGCATCGACGCCGTCGCCCAGGCCCTTGAGGCCCAGGCCTATCTGCCCTCGCGCGAGCTGGCGACAGCCGCCTTCCTCGCGCTGCGCCTGTCGCGGCCCTTGCTGCTGGAAGGCGCGCCGGGCACCGGCAAGACGGCCATTGCCGCGGCACTCGCCACGGCCCTCGGYCGGCCGTTGATCCGCCTGCAGTGCTACGAAGGCCTGGACCTGGCCGCGGCCGCCTACGAGTGGAATTACGCGCGGCAGATGCTGGAGATCCGCCTCGCGCAGGCACACGAACGTGAACGCACGGCCGACGAACTCTTTGCGCGCCGCTTCCTTATCGAACGCCCGCTGCTGCAGGCGCTCACCATCACGCCCGCGCCCGTGCTGCTCATCGACGAGCTGGACCGCGCCGACGCGCCCTTCGAAGCCTTTCTGCTGGAGTTCCTGGCCGACTTCCAGATCACCATCCCCGAACTCGGCACCCTCACGGCTGCCACACCACCGCTKGTCATCCTCACCAGCAATCGCAGCCGCGAGGTCCACGACGCCGTCAAGCGCCGTTGCCTCTATCACTGGGTGGACTTTCCCGATGCCGCGCGCGAGCTCGCCATCGTCAGCGCGCGCCTGCCGCAGATCGAGCGGCGGCTCGCCGCGCAGGTCGTCGCCTTTGTGCAGGGCCTGCGCCAGCTCGACCTCTACAAGCTGCCCGGCCTGGCCGAGACGCTGGACTGGTCGCGTGCCCTGATCGAACTGAACGCCGTCAGCCTGGACCCGGCCACGGTGCAGTCGACCTTGGGCGTGCTGCTGAAATACCAGGACGACATCGCCCGCGTGCAGGGGAGCGAGRCCGCAAGGCTGCTTGCAGAACTGCGGCAGAGCGTCGAGGGCTGAGCCGTGGACCCGCATGCCGAGCGCTGGGCCGCTCCCGAGCCGGCATGCATCCCCTCGGGGGATCGGCTGGTGTACCCGCCGGCCGAGGGGCACCATCTGGCGGAAAACCTTGTGCATTTCGGCCGCGTCTTGCGCACGGCCGGCTTGGCCCTCGGCACCGACCGGCTGCTGCTCGCCGCCCAGGCGCTGGAAGCCGGCGGCCTGGCCTCGCGTGCCGACTTCAAGGCGACGCTGGCCGCCTGCCTGGTCGACCGGCCCGAGCACCGGCCGCTGTTCGAGCAGGCCTTCCACGTCTTCTGGCGCGACCCCGACCTGCTCGGCCGCATCATGGCCCTGCTACTGCCGCAGGCCCAGGGCCGTGCGGGCGCACCGCCACCACCCGAGAACCGGCGCCTGGCCGATGCGCTGTTTCCTGGCGCGCCTGCCGATTCGCCGCGCGCCGAGCAGGTCGAGATCGAGGCGCGTCTGGACGCCGGCAACCGCGAGCTGCTGCAGCGGCGCGATTTCGACACGATGACGGCCGCCGAATGGGCCGCCGCGCGCCAGGCCCTCGCCGCGTTGCAGCCGCGCCTGGCGCAACAGCTCACGCGCCGCCATGCGCCCGCGCCGCAAGGCCGCATCGCCTGGCGCGCCACGCTGCGCGCCGAGGCCCGGTGCGACTTCGCCCTGCCCACCCGTGAGCGCGCCCGCCGCCGCCCGACACCCCTGGTGCTGCTGGCCGACATCTCGGGCTCCATGGGCCGCTATTCGCGGGTGCTGCTGCATCTGGCCCAGGGCCTGTTGAATCCGGCCGGCGGCGCGGGCGAGGCCCCCGTCGTTGAAGCCTTCGTCTTCGGCACCCGGCTCACGCGCATCACGCGCCAGCTCAAAGCCCGCGACCCCGACGCGGCGCTGGCCGCCGTGTCCGCCGCCGTGCCGGACTGGGCCGGCGGCACGCGCATCAGCCAGAGCCTGCACGCCTTCAACCGCGACTGGGCGCGCCGCGTGCTGGGCGGCGGCGCGGCCACGGTGCTGCTCGTCACCGATGGCCTGGAACGCGACGCCGAGGACGGCGGCTCGCACCTGGCCTTCGAGGCCGAGCGGCTGCGCCTGTGCTGCCGCGAGCTGATCTGGCTGAACCCGCTGCTGCGCTTCAAGGCTTTCCAGCCGCGCGCCGCCGGCGTGAAGGCACTGCTGCCCCAGGTGACTCGCCATCTGCCGGTGCACGACCTCGACAGCATCGACCGTCTGCTCGACGCCCTGAAGCGATAGCCCACGTCCTACAGGCAGGCGGCGCAACGTCCGCCCTGCACGGGCCGTCCCACTGCTTAGATTTCGGTTTCGGCGGTGCGCATCCAGTGCTACCGCTTCCGATTGAAAGGAAGAGTCATGAAGATTTCGCAACTCGCTTCGCTGCTGGTCGCCGCTGCCCTGGTCACGCCGCTGGTCGGCCATGCCGATGACAAGCCGCCCGGCGCGGCCAAGGCCTGGGTCAAGGACTCGGTCGTGACGACCAAGATCAAGACGCAGCTCGCCACCAGCAAGATCTCGTCGCTGGCCATGGTTCACGTCGAGACCGACGCCAACGGCTATGTGCAGCTGACCGGCAAGGTCGCCACGCAGGCCGAGAAGGACCGCGCCGAAGCCATCGCCAAGGCGGTCGACGGCGTGAAGTCGGTCGACAACCAGCTGACCGTCAAGTAAACAGCGCCCCCCGGCCTCCCGCGCTGCCCGTCAGGCCCTGTCTGGCGGGCAGCGCTTTTTGTTGGCCGGGCCGACGGTCAGAATCGGTGCATGAATCTGACCGGCCAGCAGCATCTGCCCGTGTCCCAGGCTCAGGCCTGGGCCGCGCTGAACGACACCGCGATGCTGCAGGCCGCCGTGCCCGGCTGTGAGGCCCTCACGTCGACCGGCGACAACGCCTTTGACCTGTTGATGGCCGTGTCCATCGGGCCCGTGAAGGCCAGGTTCAAGGGCAAGCTGCAACTGTCCGAGTTGACGCCGCCGCAGAGCTACCGCATCGGCTTCGAGGGCTCGGGCGGCGCGGCCGGCCATGGCAAGGGCCAAGCATTCGTCCAGCTGCAGGCCGTGTCGCCCAGCGAAACGGTGCTGAGCTATGACGTGACGGCCAGCGTCGGTGGCAAGGTGGCGCAGATCGGCTCGCGTCTGGTCGATGCGGCGGCACAAAAGCTGGCCCAGGACTTCTTCATCCGCCTGCAGGCCGCGCTGGTTGAGCGCCATCCGCCAGCCGCCGCGCCGGCCCTCGCCGCAAGTGCCGCGCCGGCCGAGCGCCGCCACGCGCTGCAGCGCCTGCGCGCCTGGCTGCGCCGCTGGTTCGGGTGAGGCGGTTTGCAAAGAACAAGCACCTCTTCGTGACCAGCTGAAACACCATGGGGATTTCCCCAGCGCGCCACCGGTACAATTTCACATGTCCGAGACAACGGGCCTGCCTGCGCAGGCCCGTTCTTTTTGTGCAATGAATCCACAGCCCCCGCACCCACTTCGCTCGCCGCCCTCCCGGGGTGTGCGTCAGCGCGTGCCAGCGGCTGGGCCGCATTGATCATGTCCAGCCCCGCCGGCCGACTGCCCCATCTTGACGTGCTGAAGGCGCTCGCGGCACAGATCATCGTGCTGCACCACCTGGTCAGCTACGGGCCGATCGCCCGCGCCGCCCACGCCGCCCTGCCCCTGCTGGCCGGTGCCATGCATCAGTACGGGCGCATGTCGGTGCAGATCTTCCTGGTCGTCGGCGGCTATCTCAGCGCGCGCGGCCTGTCGCCGCGTGGACAGGCCCTGCAGGCCGCCGTGCCCGAGCTGCTGTGGCGGCGTTATCTGCGGCTGGTGCTGCCCTTCCTGGCGGCGCTGGCCCTGACACTGGGCATCTCCGGCCTCATCGCTTCGTCCTGGCCCGAGCTGGTGCCCGCCGACATCAGCGTCGGCCAGCTTCTCGCTCATGCGCTGCTGCTGCATGACGTGCTGGGCTACGAAGCGCTGACCGTGGGCGCCTGGTATGTGGCCATCGACCTGCAGCTGTTTGCCCTGCTCGTGGGCCTGCTGTGGCTGGCACGGCGCGGCTGGCGGCATCCAAGCCGTCTCGTCGTCGGCCCCGTCCTCGTCACGGCCGCCGCGCTGGCCTCGGCCTGGGTGTTCAACCGCCAGCCGGAGCTCGACGCCTACGCGCCCTACTTCTTCGCGTCCTATGGCCTGGGCGCTCTCGTGCATTGGCTGGGCCTGTCGCGTCACCGCCGCGCCGGCCTGCTGCTGCTGGCAGTGGCCGTGAGCGCCGCGCTGATGGTGGAATGGCGCGACCGCCTCGCCCTGGCGCTGGCCACGGCGTTGTGGCTGTCCTGGGCGCAGGCCCGCCATGCCGAGGGCCGTCAGCTGCTGCCGGCCGCCTTGGCTTCGGCCTTCGCCAGCGCCGCAACGCCCTCCTACGCACTGTTCCTGCTGCATTTCCCGGTGCTGCTGCTGAGCAACGCCCTGCTCGCGCATCTGCCGGGCGCGACACCCGAAGCCGGCCTGGTGCTGCTCGTGGCCACCTGGCTGCTGGCCAACGGCCTGGCCGTGCCCTTCCACCGCTGGGTGGAGGCGCCGGCCGCCCGCTTCGATCCACTGGCATGGCTGCCGCGCCTGCAGTGGGCCCCTCGCCCAGCCTCGCGTCGCTGAACGCGCGCGGTCTGATCGGTCCCGCGAGGACGGGCGATGCTTGCGGACCGGGCGCTCGGCCCGTAGCCGCGAACAACCGCCGACATCCCGCAACTGCGTGCTAATGTCGCGCGCTGCTAGTCCCAGGCCGCGCTTCCATGACGATTCAAACCCCGGCCGCGGCCCCCAGCCGCGAGCAACTGCTGCACAGCCTTTACGAGGCCGCCGAGCTCGAGCACAACCTCATGTGCACCTATCTCTACGCGGCCTTCAGCCTCAAGCAGGGCGAGGCCGAGGGGCTGGGTGCCGTCGAGGCCGAGGCCGTCGAGCGCTGGCGGCGCGAGATCATCGCCGTCGCCGTCGAGGAAATGGGCCACCTGGTGGCGGTCTGGAACATCACGGCGGCGCTGGGCGGCGCGCCGCGCATCGGCCGCGGCAACTTCCCGCTCGACCCCGGCAATCTGCCAGCCCGCGTCGTCGTCAAGCTCGCGCCCTTCAATGACGCGACGCTGCAGCACTTCATCTTCCTGGAGCGCCCCGAGGGCAGCGCTGAAGAGGACGGCGAAGGCTTTGCCGCCGAGCGCCTGTTCACGCGCGGCTCGACGGCACCGCGCGTCACGCCGATGGCGCGCGACTACGACACCGTCGGCCATTTCTACGCCACGCTGAGTGCCGACCTGCGCGCCTTTGTCGAGCTGCACGGCGAGGCCGTGGCCTTCTGCGGCAACCGCTGGCTGCAGCTCGGGCCCCAGGAGCTCAACCTCGGCGGCGCCCGCCATGTGCTGTGCTCCAAGACGGCGCTGGCGGCCTTCGACGCCATCGTGCAGCAGGGTGAGGGCGCCCCCAGCGACAGCGCGACCTCTCACTACCACCGCTTCGCCGCCATCCGTGAGGAGCTGGCCCAGCTGCGCGCCACCCACCCGGGCTTCGAGCCCGCCTGGCCGGCCGCCACCAACCCGGTGCTGCGCCGCCCGCCGCGGCCCGAGGGCCGGGTCTGGCTGGAGAACCCGGCTGCGGCGGCGACGGTGGACATCGCCAACGCCAGCTACGGCCTGATGCTGCGCCTGCTGGCCCAGAGCTATCTGCTGCCCGGGCCGTCGGCCGAGAAAAGCCTGATGGTGGATCTGGGCATCTGCCTGATGCGCGCCTTCACACCGTTGGCCGAGCATGCCGCGCGGCTGCCTGCCGGCCCGAGCAATCCGGGCTGCAACGCCGGCGTCAGCTTCACCGCCCTGCGCGACGCGGCAGCGTTGCCACCGGGGCCGGCCGCGCGGCGCTTCGTCGTCGAACGCCTGGGCCAGATCGCCGACGCAGCGGCCAGCCTGCACGCCGAGCTCGGGGCCGAACGCAGCGGCCGCGCGGCACGCCTGCTGCAGTCGCTGCGCGAACGCGCCGAGCGCGGGCTGGACCTGAACGCGCCCGTCGCCGCGCCTGCACCCGCCGCTGCGCCCGCCGCAGCACCTGCCGCGGCAGCACCGCCCCCGCCACCCACGGAGACCGTCGACGGCATCGAGATCGTGCAGGGCGACAAGCTCGAATTGCGCTTCGAGGCCCAGCGCTGCATCCATGCGCGCTTCTGCGTGACCGGCGCGCCCAAGGTCTTTCTCGCCAATGTGCAAGGCCCCTGGCTGCACCCTGACGCCATGCCCGTCGAGCGCCTCGTCGACATTGCCCATGCCTGCCCCTCGGGCGCCATCCAGTACCGCCGCAAGGACGGTGAAGACGACGAGGCGCCGCCGCCCGTCAACCTGCTGTCGGTGCGCGAGGCCGGCCCCTATGGCATACGCGGCGAGCTGGTGCTGCGCGGCCAGGCCATCGGCACGCGCGCCACGCTGTGCCGCTGCGGCGCGAGCAAGAACAAGCCCTTCTGCGACGGCAGCCATCACGACATCCACTTCGACGCGACTGGCGAGCCCGAGACCGGTCTGCTGGGCCTGCCCACCGACATGCCCGCCACGCGCGACGGCCGCATCGACATCGAGCCCGAGCCCAACGGCCCGCTACAGCTGCGCGGCCAAATCGAGGTGCTGAGCGGCACCGGCCGCATGGTCTGCCGCGTCGCGCAGGCGCGGCTGTGCCGCTGCGGCGGCAGCCAGACCAAACCTTTCTGCGACGGCACGCATGCCCGCAATGGCTTCAGTGCCGACTGACGCCAGCGACACCCGAAGCGCGCTGCAGCAGATGGCGGCGCGCACGCTGATCTGGATCGTCGGCGTCGTGGGTACCGTGGCCGCGCTGATCGGCGCCGGCGAGGCCKCCCTCGGCCTGCGCGCGCTGTGGGGCAGCCAGCGCCTCGTCGTCGGGCTGGCGTTGCTGGCAGTCAGCGGCGCAGGCTGGCTGCTGTGCCGCGCCGGCCGCGCGCGGCTGGCCACAACCCTGATCCTCGGCGGCACGCTGATCGCCCTCGTCGCCCACGCGGCCCATATCGGCCTGGGCGTGCACACCGTCATCCTCGCGGCCGGCGCCCTCGTCATCGCGCTGGGCGGCGGCGTGGCCGGCAATGCGGCGGCAGCCGTGCTGACCGTGCTCTACCTCGCCGCCATCGGCGTGCTGGCCGCGATGGAAGCCCAGGGCCTGCTGCTGGGACTGAGCGCGCCGCGCCAGCCGCAATTGATCGATCGCGTCGTCRCCCACTTCCTGATCGCCACCAGCGGCCTGGCCTCGGCCCTGCTGCTCAACCGCATCCTGGGCACGGCACTGGCGCGCGCCATCGGCGAGGAGGCCCGCCTGGCTCGCCTCGTGCAGGCCGCCCACAACTGGGCCTGGGAAGCCGACGCCAAGTTCCGCGTCACCATGCTGTCCGATGAGTTCGAGGCCCTGTCCGGCCACAAGCGCGAAGACTTCCTGCGCATGGGCGAGCCCGGCGGCGCCATGCTCGTGCGCGACGCCGACTACCCCGGCCTGCTGGAGGACATCCGCGCCAAGCGCGCCTACCGCGACCGCATCAACGGTTTTCGCGCGCCCGACGGCCGGCTGCTGTGGACGCTGGGCTCGGGCGAGCCCGTCTTCGATGCGAACGGCAGCCACATTGGCTGGCGCGGCGTCAGCCACAACATCACCGGCGAGCGCCTGGCGCTGCAGCAGCACCAGCGCACCGCCAACATGCTGGACCGCGTGCTGCGCGCCAGTCCCGACGCCATTTGCGTGGCCCATATGGAAGACGGCCGCATCCGCTTCGCCAACTCCGGCTTCTGTGCCCTGGTGGGCCTGTCGCGCGACGAGCTGATGGGCCACTCGGGCCGTGAGCTCGGCCTATGGCCCGACAGCGGCGAGCCCAGGCGCCTGGCCGCCGAGCTGGCCGCGTCAGGCATCGTGCGCGACTTCCGCTCCGCCCTGCTGGTGCACGGCGAGTGGCGTGACGTGCTCGTGTCGGCCGCAACGCTGGACTGGGAGGGCGAGCCGGCCACCATGCTGATCGCCCGCGACATCACCGAGCGCGAGCGCGCGCGCATCGAGGCCGAGGCCATCCTCGACCACGCCAGCGTCGGCATCGCGCTGACGCGCGGCGAGCGCTTCGAGCGCGTCAATCGCCACTGGCAGGAGATCTTYGGCGGCACCGAGCCGCAGCTGGCCGATGGCCACGCCTGCCTGCCTTCGGCCCAGGAGGTCGCCAGCGCCGCACTGGCATTCGAGCGCGACTTCATCCGCCCCGATGGCCGGCGCATCACCGTGCAGTTCAACGCCCGCGGCCTGCCAACGACGCTGGCCGGCCGCAGCGAAGGCCGCAACGACCAGGACTGCGACCACGCGACGCTCTGGGTGGCCGAGGACGTCACCGAACGCCGCCGCCAGGAGCGCGAGCTGCGGTCTGCCAAGCAGCAGGCCGAAGGCGCCAGCCACGCCAAGAGCGCCTTCCTCGCGACGATGAGCCATGAGATCCGCACGCCGCTGAACGGTGTGCTGGGCCTGGCGCGCCTGCTGCAGCAGGCCGGGCCCGACGAGCGCCGGCCGCAGTACCTGGCCCACCTCGTGGCGGCGGCCGAGTCGCTCAATGAGATCGTCTCCAACGTGCTGGACCTGTCCAAGATCGAGGCGGGTCATCTCGAGCTGGAGGCCATCGAGTTCGACCTGCACGCGCTGGCCCAGGCCGGCTTCGAAGGCTGCGCGGCACTGGGCCGCGAGCGCGGCCTGGACATGCAGATCGAACTCGCACCAGGCCTGCCGCGCCTGGTCATCGGCGACCCGCTGCGGGTGCGCCAGATCATGGCCAACTTCCTCGTCAACGCGCTGAAGTTCACCGAGCGGGGCCACATCCGGCTGAAGCTGTCGTCGGCCGGCGAAGGCCGCGTGCGCATCGTCGTCGCGGACAGCGGCATCGGCGTGCCGCTGGAGTTGCAGAGTCGACTGTTCCGCCCCTTCGCCCAGGCCGACGACTCGACGACGCGGCGCTTTGGCGGCACCGGCCTGGGGCTTTCCATCTGCCGCGAGCTGGCCGCGCGCATGCAGGGCCGCGTCGGCGTGCAGAGCGACGGCGCGAATGGCTCCAGCTTCTGGGCCGAGCTGGCCCTGCCCACGGCCCTGACCATCGACGACACCGCTGCGCGCAAGCGTATCCCGATGCCGCCGCGCTACCCGCTGGCCGGCCAGCGCCTGCTCGTCGCCGAGGACAACCCGGTCAACCGCCTCATCATCACGGCCCTGCTGCAGCGCCTGGGCGCCGAGGTCGTTGAGGCCGAGGACGGCGAGCAGGCCGTCTGCCTCGCGCGCGAGCAGGCCGGGCGACTGGACGGCGTGCTGATGGACCTGCACATGCCCAAGGTCGATGGCCTGAAGGCGACGCAGCTGCTGCGCGCCGACCCGATCACCGCCCAGCTGCCCATCCACGCCTTCACGGCCGCCGTGCTCGACCAGGAACGCCAGGCCGCGCTGGCCGCCGGCATGAACGGCTTCATCGCCAAGCCGGTGGCCGAAGAAGAAGTGATCCGCGTGTTGGGGCGCCAGCCCTGAAAGGACGACCGCCATGCCCATCCGCATCGTCAGGCTCGGCAGCCCGCGCGCCCAGAACGAAGGCACGCGCATCGGCACCGTGCGCCGCCCGCCGCGCGGCGTGCCCAAGGCGGAGTTCGCGTCACGCGATTTCTACGACGTCTGGTTCCCCAATCTCGCGCCCAGTCTTGAGGCCATGAAGCTCGGCCAGGCGGCTGAGACAGACGCCGAGTGGAAGATCTTCAAGAAGAAGTACAGCGCCGAGATGGCCGAGCCCGAGGCCCAACATGCGCTGAGCTTGTTGGCGACGCTGTCGGCGCAGACGAATTTCTCGGTGGGCTGCTATTGCGAGGATGAGGCGAGATGCCATCGCCCCCTGTTGCGCGCGCTGCTTGAGGACAAGGGCGCGCGCTGTACTTAACTCGCCGGCGGCATGCTGGTGTCGAATTGCGGGCCGAGCGCTGGGCCGCTCCCGAGCCGGCCCGCGTTAGGCGATGTGCTTGCGGCTCGATGCCGCAAGCATCGCCGTCCCCTCGGGGGACCGGTCAGGCACGCCCGCGTTCAGCGGCGCGAGACTGGACGAGGGGCTCCATTTCAAGCTCCGCCGTTGTCCTGCGCCTCGCGCTTGCGGTTCATGTCCGCCAGCGTCTTGCCCGCCTCGTCGCGGAAGGTCTCCTCCAGCACCTCCAGCGTCTCGACACGGTCGACGCGGAAACTGCGGAAGTCATTGCGCAGCTCGCACCAGGCAGCCAGCGTCCAGACCGGGCCCCAGAACAGGCAGGCCAGCGGGCGCACGATGCGCTCGCTCTTCACACCGCCCAGGTCCAGATAACCCACCTTCAGCTTGCGCCGGTCCTCGGTGGCCTCGCGCATGGCCGTCAGGTGGGCGCTGGTGGCCGGGTCCAGGGCCGGCAGCGGCGCATACAGCGCCAGGCTCTCGGCCGCGGCGCGTGCGTCTAGCGGCAGCACGGCGAGGATCTTGGACAGCGCGTTCTCGGCCTGGCGGGCCAACGCCGCATCCAGCCGCGATTCGGCCATGCGCACCGTCGCGACCAGGGCCTGGGCCTCCTGCTTGCTGAACATCAGCGGCGGCAGGTCAAAGCCTGCCCGCATGCGGTAACCGACGCCCGCCTCGCCCTCGATGGGCACGCCCTGCTGGCCCAGCGCGGCGATGTCGCGGTAGACGGTGCGCATCGACACCTCGAGGCGACTCGCGAGGTAGTCGGCCGTCGTGAGGCGGCGTCCGCGGATGAGCTGGACGATCTGGAAGAGGCGGTCTGCGCGGCGCATAACCGGTCATTGTGCGGGACCGGGCATGCCCCTTGCAGAAGACACGTGTCACCGACAACAACGTCGAGCTTCATCATGGCCATCTACGCCTCCTTCCAGGCCCGCGGTACCCGCGGCGCCGAACTGGCCACGCTGGGCGCCATCAGCGCCCCACTGGCTTCCCTGGCTCAAGACCAGCTATTCACGGCGCGCGCCGTGCCGGGGCACAGCCGCCCCGTGAAAGGGAAATCTCAGCCCATGGCCGTGCAAAGTTCCACCAGCGTGCCGTCCGGGCAGCGCACATAGGCCACCGTCTGGCCCCAGGGCTTGGTGACCGGTGCGGCCAGCGCGCGGGCGCCGGCGGCGACGGCCTGGTCATAGGCAGCCTGCACGTCGGTCACCGTGAAGCCGATCTCCATGCCCAGCGGCTGCGGGCTCGCGTCGGCGGCCACGTAGTCGTGCTGCACGCTGTCACGGGCGGTTGCGTGGTCCACAAAGGCGAGCGTGGTGCCGCTGCCGCCGGTGTCGACCTCGCCATAGGCGCCACTCTCGTGCAGGAAGCGCTTCTTGAGGCCGAAAGCCTTGTCGAAGAAGGCCAGGGACGCGGCCACGTCGGACACGTAGACGAGGGTGTAGGCGAAGTTCATGTGGGTCTCCTGAAGTGCAATGCCCGCATGCTGCGCCGGGTTGGCTGTCAGCGCGTGTCAGGAGCGGCTGAGAAAATCCGCCGCAATGCAAGCCTTCCTCATCGCCACCGGCCTGGTGGCCCTCGCCGAGATCGGCGACAAGACGCAGCTGCTCGCCTTCATGCTTGCGGCCCGCTTCAGGCGGCCGGTGCCCATCGTGCTCGGCATCTTCGTTGCGACCGTCTTCAACCACGCCGCTGCGGGCGCGTTAGGCAGCTGGCTGACAGGCCTGATCAGCCCGATGGCGCTGCGCTGGATCCTCGGCCTGTCCTTCCTGGCGATGGCGGGCTGGATGCTGATCCCCGACGAGCTCGACGAGGACGACACGCCCAAGCCAGGCCATGGCGTCTTCGTGACGACGGTCATCGCCTTCTTCCTGGCCGAGATGGGCGACAAGACGCAGATCGCCACCGTGGCGCTGGCGGCGCGCTTCCCGGCCGACTTCATCGGCGTCGTCGCCGGCACGACGGCCGGCATGATGATCGCCAACGTGCCGGCGGTGCTGCTGGGGGATCAGTTGGCGCAGAAGCTGCCGGTCAAGCTGGTGCACACGGTGGCCGCCGTCATCTTTGCGAGCCTGGGCATCGCGACGCTGGCCGGCCTGGGCGAAAGCCTGGGTTTTTGAGGGGTGGCGAGGTCCGGCTGGTGCCCTAGCATGCCGGCGACTCAACACCACCTCGGGGAGAGGCCATGACCTTCCAGGAATCCGTCCAGACCTGCTTCAGCAAATACGTCGACTTCTCGGGCCGCGCCAGCCGCTCGGAGTACTGGTGGTTCGCACTGTTCGTCTTCGGCGCGAGCTTCGTGCTGGGCATGTTCAGCCAATGGCTCAACATCATCTTCCTGCTGGGCACGCTGCTGCCTCAGCTGGCCGCCGCCACGCGCCGCCTGCACGACACCGGCCGCAGCGGCTGGTGGCAGCTGATCGGCTTGATCCCCCTCATCGGTTTCATCGTGCTGATCGTCTTCCTGGCCCAGGAAAGCGGTGAGGCGACCGAATCAACCGCCTGAGCGGGCGGCGTCGATGAAGGCGCGCAGCTTGGGCGCCAACGCTGCGCGCCGCGGAAAGTAGAGGAAGAGGCCGGGCTCCTCGAAGGCCGACTCGGGCAGCAGTTGCTGCAGACGGCCGCTGCGCAGTTCCGCGTGCACCAGCGGCTCGAAGATGTAGGCGATGCCGACGCCGGCCAGGGCCAGGTCGCGCGCGAAGCTGGCATCCGTGATGACGGCACTGCCCGTCGTGCGCACGGCCACCGTCTCGCCGGCCTCGCGCAGCTCCCAGTCGTAGAGGCTGCCGGCGGCCAGCAGGCGAAAGCCAATGCAGTTGTGCGCCGCCAGCTCGGCCACGCGGGCCGGCGCGCCGCGCCGGGCGAGATAGTCCGGCGAGGCGACGAGGATGGCCGAGAAGGGCGGCGTCAGGCGCACGCTGACCATGTCCTGCTGCACCTGCTCGCCCAGCCGGATGCCGGCGTCGAAGCCGCCGGCGACGACATCCACGAGGGCATCGTTGTCGTGCACCTCCACCGTCAACTTGGGGTGGGCCACCGCCAGCTTCGCGAGCAACGGCGGCAGCACCATTTGCGAAGCGACACGCGAGGAATTCAGCTTCAGTACGCCGCCAACCTCGCCGCGGGCGGCCCCCAGGTGTTCGACGGCCGCGCCGATGTCCTCCAAGGCCGGCCCCACGCTGGCGAGAAACCGCACGCCAGCCTCGGTCAACGCCACGCTGCGCGTCGTGCGCGCAAACAGCGGCTCGCCGAGGGCATCCTCCACCACGCGCACCGCATGGCTGACGGCCGAGGCGCTCATCCCCAGTGCCTGGGCAGCCGCCGCAAAGCCGCGCTTGTCGGCCACGGCAACGACGATGGGCAGATGGGCCAGCAATTCGCGGTTCATTCATGAACCATATCGCATGGCCCATGCGATTCAAGCGCCTTTATCCGATCACATCGTTTCGAGACACTGAATCCCGTCGCAACCCACCACCCCACGGAGCCCACCATGACTGCAACCACCAACATCCGCCCCACCTGGTTCATCACCGGCGCCTCGTCCGGCTTTGGCCTGTCCTTCGCGAAGTACGCCCTGGCTCAGGGCTACAACGTCGTCGCCACGGCCCGCCAGCCGGCGCGCCTGGCCGCACTGGCCGACAGCGCACCCGACCGCGTCCTCGTGCTGCCGCTGGACGTGACCGCCGCCGGCGACGCCGAGCGCGCCACGGTCGCTGCGCTGGCCCGCTTCGGCCGCATCGACGTGCTGATCAACAACGCCGGCTACGGCATCGTCGGCGCCGTCGAGGAGACACCCGACGCCGAGCTGCGCGCGCAGATGGAAACCAACTTCTTCGGCGCTGTCGCCGTCGCTCGCGCCATGCTGCCGGCCATGCGCGAGCAGCGCCGCGGCGCCATCGTCAACCTTTCCAGCATGGGCGGCCAGATGTCCTTCGGCGGCTTCGGCGCCTACTCAGCCTCCAAGTTCGCACTGGAAGGCCTGTCCGAAGCCCTGGCCCAGGAAGTCGCGCCCTTCGGCATCAAGATGCTGATCGTCGAGCCCGGCGCCTTCCGCACCGGCTTTGCGGGCGCCGACGTGCTGCGCCAGATGCCCGTGCTGGCGGCCTACGACGAGATCGTCGGCGGCACGCGCAGCTTTGCGAAGGGCATGGATGGGACGCAAGCCGGCGACCCGGACAAGGCGGCGGCGGCGATTGATGCGGCGCTGCGCGCGGAGGTCACGCCGTTGCGGCTGCAGTTGGGGGCGGATGCGATTGACGCGGTGCGCGGGCACAGCGAGCAGTTGCTGAAGGATCTGGCGGCGTGGGAGGGTGTTGGGCGGGCGACGGCGGTGGATTCGAAAGGTCAGTGAATTCAGCTACCTAGCACTGCAACGCACCAGCGAGCCGGTGCAGCAACCGCTGGCTGCCGCTAACTGGTTCTTGTGCTGGACAAGGCAGCAGCAATCAACGTAACCAAGTCCGCGAAGACCTGCCAAAAGCGATCGTCTTCGCTCCAGTCGATATGCGTCTCCTGCTCCAGCGCAAAAACCATGGGATGCCTTCGATTGCCGGCCATTTCAAGGAGGAGGCTGACAAGGGCGGCGACTTCCTCTTTTTCTACCAAGTTCGCCAGGCGCTCGGCCGAGTCTCGCGCCCATGTTTGAAACGGGCCCTGCCAAGGAAATTCGTCCGCTATGTAATAGCAGCCGAACTCGAACAGCAAAGCATCCTGTGGTGTTTTTCTAAGCATGAGGCGCTGGACGTTTGGAGTCTAAGAGGTGGGCCTTTTCTTCAATCCGCCAACACCTGCCTTACTGCCTTGTCCCACTCCGCCAGCCGCCCACCCGCCTCGTCCCGCGACATGCGTGGCTCGAAAGCTCGGTCCAGTTGCCAGATGGCACCAATCTGTTCGGTGGACTCGTAAAGGCCGGTCCCCAGCCCGGCCAACAGCGCTGCACCCAGGGCCGTCGTCTCGATGACCTTGGGGCGCAGCACCGGGATGCCGAGCAGGTCGGCCTGGAACTGCATCAAGAGGTCGTTGGCGCTCGCACCGCCGTCCACGCGCAACTCGGTGAGTCGCTCACTGGCACTGACGTCGGCATTCATGGCCGTCAGCACAGCCGCGCTCTGGAAGGCGATGCTCTCAAGCGCCGCGCGGGCGATGTGGGCCTGGGTCGTGCCGCGCGTGAGACCGAGCAGCGCACCGCGCGCATCGGGCCGCCAGTAGGGCGCGCCCAGGCCCGCAAAGGCGGGCACGAACATGACACCGCCGGCGTCCGGCACGCTGCTGGCCAGCGCCTGCACCTCGCCGCTGCCGCCAATGGCCTTCAGGCCGTCGCGCAGCCATTGCACGACGGCGCCGCCGACGAAAACGCTGCCCTCCAATGCGTATTGCGCGGTGGCGTCCACCTGAGCGGCGCGCGTCGTGATGAGGCCTTGCGTGGAAGTGCGCGCTTGGTGGCCGGTGTGCATCAGCAGGAAGCAGCCGGTGCCATAGGTGTTCTTGGCCTGGCCGGGCTGCAGCGCGGCCTGGCCGAAGAGAGCCGCCTGCTGGTCGCCCGCGATGCCGGCGATGGGGACGCCGAACTCGGCCGCCTGGCCGAACACGCCGGCCGAGGGCCGCACCTCGGGCAGCAGGCTGCGCGGAATGTCGAAGGCCGCCAACAGCTCGTCGCTCCAGTCGCCGCGGTGGATGTCGTAGATCAACGTGCGCGAGGCATTGCTGGCGTCGGTGGCGTGGACCTTGCCGTCGGTCAACTTCCAAAGCAGCCAGCTGTCGATGGTGCCAAAGGCCAGCTCGCCGCGGGCCGCGCGCTCGCGGGCGCCGGGCACGTGGTCCAGCAGCCAGCGCAGCTTGGTGGCCGAGAAATACGGGTCGAGCACCAGGCCGGTCAGCTCGCGCACGCGCGGCTCCAGGCCCTGGGACTTCAACTGTTCGCAGAATGCCGCCGTGCGGCGGTCCTGCCAGACCAGGGCCTTGTGCAGGGGCTTGCCAGTCTTGCGGTCCCACAGCACGACGGTCTCACGCTGGTTGGTGATGCCGATCGCCGCGACCTTCACACCTGCCTTGGCCATAGCCTCTCGGGCGCATTCAACCTGATGCGTCCAGATCTCCTCGGCGTCATGCTCCACCCAGCCCGGCTGGGGGAAATGCTGGGGCAGCTCGCGCTGGGCCGAGGCGAGCAAGCGGCCGTCGCGGCCAAAAACTAGAGCGCGCGAACTAGAGGTTCCCTGGTCCAACGCAAGCAAGGCGTCCATCACCATCCCTTAGAGTGAGTGCATGGTGGACGATTTTGACGTGGTGGTGGTGGGAGGCGGCATCAACGGCACGGGACTGGCCCGCGACCTGGCCGGGCGCGGCTGGCGGGTGCTGCTGGCCGAGCGCGATGACCTGGCCTCGCACACGTCTTCGGCGTCCACCAAGCTCGTGCACGGCGGGCTGCGCTATCTGGAGACCTATAAGTTCTCGCTGGTGCGCAAGGCGTTGCAGGAGCGCGAGGTGCTGCTCAGGAGCGCGCCTCATCTGATCCAGCCGTTGCGCTTCGTGCTGCCGCATGCGCCGCATCTGCGCCCGGCCTGGATGATCCGCATCGGCCTCTTCCTCTACGACCACCTGGCCCGCCGCGAGCTGCTGCCGGGCTCGCACGGCCTGCGGCTGGCGGGCAGCGTCTATGGCGCGCCGCTCAAGCCAGAATTCACGCGCGGCTTTGTCTATTCCGACGGCTGGGTGGACGACGCCCGCCTCGTCGTGCTGAACGCCCAGGACGCCCAAGCCCGCGGCGCCGAAGTGCTGACGCGCTGCGCCGTGACCCGGGCCGTGCGCGGCGCAGACGGCTGGCAGGTCACGCTGCAAAAGGGCCGCCAGTTCCGATCACGTGCCCTGGTCAATGCAGCCGGCCCCTGGGCCGAGCGCTTCCTGCGCGACCATACACAAAGCGGCAATGCCCAGCCGCTGCCGGCGCGCGGCCTGCGCCTCGTCAAGGGCAGCCACATCGTCGTCGACCAGCGCTTCACCCACGACCACGCCTACATCTTCCAGAACGCCGATGGCCGCATCATCTTCGCCATCCCCTACCAGGATCGCTTCACGCTGATCGGCACGACCGACGTCGAGCTGCCCGAGCATGAGGACCCGCCGTCGCGCGCCACCATCGCCGAAGACGAGATCGCCTATCTCTGCGAGCAGGCCAGCCGCTATCTGGCCCAGCCGGTGAAGCCCGCCGATGTGCTGTGGACCTATGCCGGCGTTCGCCCGCTGCTGGACGAAGGCGGCTCGGCTTCAGCCGTGACGCGCGACTATCTGCTGGAAGCCGACAAGGACGGCGGTGCGCCGCTGCTCAATGTCTGGGGCGGCAAGCTGACGACCTATCGCAAGCTGGCCGAGGACGGCGCGACCCAGCTCGGCGAATTGCTGGGCGATGCGCGCAAGCCCTGGACGGCCGGCACCACGCTGCCCGGTGGCGACCTCGGCGCACATGGCGTGAACATCGACGCCTTTGCCGCCGAGCTGCAAGCCGCGCACCAGGGGCGGCCCGGCGTGCGCCGCATCGCCCGCGCCTATGGCAGCAAAGCTCGCGAGATGCTGGCTGCGCCACCTGGCGCCGAGATCGCGCCGGGCCTGTTTGAGTCCGAACTGCGCCATCTGGTGGAGAGCGAATGGGCCACCAGCGCCGAAGACGTGCTGTGGCGGCGCAGCAAGCTCGGCCTTCACTACACCGCCGAACAGCGCGAGGCCGTGGCGGCCTGGTTCAAAACGCGAACTTGAAGCCGACAGTCTTCAGCCGGGCGCGAGCGCCTGCGAACTGCCGGCCATAGGACGCATCGACAAACACGCGATCGGCCAGCAGCGCCACACGCAACGCCGCATTGGCCCAGGGCCGGCCACGGTCGTCGCCGAAGACCTCGGCCATGGGCTGCCAGCGCCCACCCTCGCCGAAGCCGCCATGCTCGACGGCCAGGGCCCAGGTGGTGCTGCGCCGGCGCAGCATCTCGTCGCGCTGGTGGCCCAGGTTGGCATGCAGGGACAGCTCGCGCGTCAGCGGCACGCTGCCAACCAAAATCAGCCCCGCGCTGCTGCGCCGCCACACGGTTTCGACATGGCGATGCGAGAGGCTCCACGCCAGCGTGAGCTGGGCGTCGCCATCGGCCCAGGCGGCGCTGGCCAGCAGGGTCTTGCCGTTCAGCGCCAGCTCGCGCGGCCGGATGATGTTGAGCGCGACCTCGGTACCCCAGCCGATGCCGCAGCCGAGTTGCAGGCTGGTCTGGCGCTGGCCGTCTTCGCCCAAACGCCAGTCACCATGGGCACCTTCGATCTCGCAGGCCTGCGGGTCCATGACGGCGGCGTCTTCGGCCTGCAGCGGCCGACCGGCCTGGGCCGTGCAGGCGCCCAGGGCGAGGCTGAGGACGAAGGCGGGGCGCATGGGGGAAAGAGCCTAGCGCCCCGGTGTGACGAAGGCATGGGTGATGATGCCGGCCATGCTGTTTGGTTTGTTGTTCGCCCTCGCTGCCGGGCTGATGTGGGGGCTGGTGTTCGTCGCGCCCGTGATGTTGCCGGGCTATGCGCCCGCCTTGCTGACGGTGGGCCGTTACCTGGCCTTCGGCCTGATCGCCGTGCCACTGGCCCTGGCCCTGGACCGGCGCGCGCTGCGCGAGTTGCGGCCGGGTGACTGGTGGGAGGCGGCCAAGCTCAGCCTGATCGGCAACTTCCTGTACTACCTCTGCCTGTCGGCCGCCATCCAGCGCGCCGGCGCGCCGCTGCCAACCATGATCATCGGCACGCTGCCGGTCGTCATCGCCATCTGCGCCAACCATCGCAACCGCGTGCGTGACGGCCATCTGCCGTGGGCGAAGCTGACGCCGTCGCTGCTGCTGATCGCCGCGGGCCTGGCCTGCGTCAATCGCGACGAGCTGGCGGTGCTGCAAGCCGAGGCCGGCGACCCGCGCCGCTATGCCGAGGGCGCGCTGCTGGCCATCGCCGCGGTGGCCTGCTGGACCTGGTATCCGATCCGCAATGCCGACTGGCTGCGCGCGCACAGTGATCGCAGCCCCAGGGCTTGGGCGACGGCGCAAGGCCTCGTCACCTTGCCGATGGCGCTGGTGGGCCTGCTGCTGCTGGCGCTCGCGTACCTGATGGCGCCGGGCAAGCTGATTCCCGCGGACTACGCTTTTCCGCTCGGCGACAGGCCGCTGGCGTACGTGGGTCTGATGGCGGCCATCGGCCTGTGCTCATCCTGGTTGGGCACGCTGTGCTGGAACGAGGCCAGCCAGCGTCTGCCGACCTCGCTGTCGGGCCAGCTCATCGTCTTCGAGACCTTGGCCGCGCTGGCCTACGCGTTTGCGTGGAAGCAGCGCATGCCGCCGCCAGCGACCCTGGCCGGCGTGGCCTTGCTGATCGCCGGCGTCGTCTGGGCTCTGCGCATCAAGCCGGTGAAGCACGCGGCCTGATCGGGCCGCCACGGCGCAAGTCTCAGGCCGCGAAGACCTCGAACAYGCGCTGGCCATCGAAGCCATCGGCCTCGCCGCGCTTCATGTGGCCGCGGGCGTTGCTGACGACGCGCGTGTCGCCGATGCGGTAATCGTGGCGGCAGTGAAGGTGGCCGTGCACCCAGAGCTGCGCGCCAGGCAGCAACTCCTCATCGTTGTTGCAGAAGCTGGCCGTGCCGGGCTGGCGGCCATAGCGCGGGTCGGCGCTCTTCAGGCTGGGTGCGAAGTGGGTGATGGCCACCGTGGCGTCCCAGTCACCCGTGCGCGCGAGTTCGCCGGCCAGCCAGGCGCGACTCTCCAGCGCCAGTTCGCGCACCGCCTCGACGCCGAAGACCTCGCCATGGCGCGTGGCCTGCATGACGTTCTGGAAGTAGCCACCGGCGCGCATCGCACGATCACGGCCGCCAGGGCCGAAGGCGTCGAAGTCGCACCAGCGCGTGCAGCCAATAAAGCGCACGCGCCGGCCCTGGGCGTCGGTCATGACGATGGATTCGTCGTCCAGCATCTGCAGGCCGACGGCCTTGACGTGAGCGCGCAGGGCCTCACGCGCCTCGTCCACGTCACGGCGGTCGTACTCGTGGTTGCCGGGCACGAACAGCACCGGCACCGGCCAGCCGCGGAAMAGCTCGAAGCTGCGCCAGGTTGTGTCGATGTCGCCGGCGAGGATCAGCAGCTCGGCGCCCGGCGCGGGGATGGGCTGGTAGGACTCCGTTTCGAGGTGCAGGTCGGAGAGCAGTTGAAACTTCATGCAACCGTCTTCCTTTGTCGGTCACGCACTACGTGAGCCTCATGCAGCGATTTCGCGAGCCAGCAGACGAAAGCGCGCAACAAATGGAAACGGGCCAGAGCCATCAGAAGAGAGTCGTTGAATTGCCTGCCTCAGAGACATCGAAGTCCGCGCGAGAGACAGGAACGCAGGGATTTGAATGGACATGTCGACGAATACGCCATCGGCAGAGCTGTTCACACCGCAATAGAAGGCGACTGCTGAGAGCGCCTCAAACGCAACCTCTCCGTCTGAATCGTTGGTGAGCTCCAGCAGCAATTGAGCAGCAGCATTGCCCTGGTGTGGTCCAAGCACAGACGCCAAGCATTGCCGCCAGGAAGCCGGTCGCGCATCGACCAGGCTTGATACTGCTTGCCACTGTGCCTCTTGGAGCATGCCGAGCATCTCAGCCGCACGCTCATGTTCTCCGCCATCGTTCCAACGCATCGAATCCGCATCCGATGCCGAAAGCAGCTCATCGAGTGCTTCCAGTACGCTCGGCACAACCAATACCTTGTCGACGTCGTGGTCCAGCAGACGCCGCGGAGACTAGTTGGCTCCGTGGCACTGTTTGTACTTGCGCCCCGAGCCGCAAGGACAGGGATCGTTGCGCCCAACCTTGGGCGTGTCGCGCTTGATGGTGTCGACACGGTAGCGTTCGGCCTCGGTCAGGTCGGCGAGGTCGGCCACCGTGACAACCAGTTCCTCGATCGCATCGTCCAGATCCTTCAATGGATGCTCGCGGTTGAGTGTTGCGACGACCTCCTTCTCCTCGGCCGTCTCGGCCGGCAGATGGCGGTACAGACGCGCGAGCGCGGCGGACACCGCGTCGTCGGGCATGTCGGCCAACTCGGGAAAGCACAGCGCCGCATGCTGGAAGCCGGCAACCCAGGGCATCAGCGCGCGCGACAAGGGGCCGAGGGCGTCGTAGCTGGCGCGGGCGGAGCGCTCTTCCTCGCTGGCGTCTTCCGGCAGCGGGTCGGGTTCCTGTTCCTCATCGACCTCCAGGATGACGGGATCGAACCAGCCATCTTCGGCCAGGCCGCGGTTCAGGGCGGCATGGCGACGCTCGACAAGCTGGGTCAGCTTGTCCAGCCAGCCGGCGTCTACCGTCTCGGGCAGCAGGCCGCCGTCGTAGTCAAAGATATTGGGCAGCCACTCGTCGGCCTCGATGAGGCGGGGCTGCACGATGACGCCACACAGATAGCCATCGAGCATGGAGGCGTCCAGCGGCTGCAGCGGCTCGGGCGTGGCGGCGAGGAGTTCGTCGAGTTCGGCGAACTCGGCGTCGGTGAGGTCTTGGGTGCTCATGGGCGCGGATTGTCGGGGTTTGCCCCCTTCGGGCAAGCCGCCGCGCCGAAAACGTTCAACTCCCTAGAACCGAAATACATGTCATCGATGTCAACGATCAGCCACATTGGTAAAAACCCAAATGACATCGATAACATTTGCCATCAAAGTCCGGTCCATCGAAAGTGGCGACGGCCGCGCTGGCTTTCGGGATCGGAATCGCTGAATAAGTCACCGCGATGCGGCGCGCCCTGGTTTGGTATGGGCTGCAAGGCGCAAAGCGCAGTCATAGCTTGGCTATGGCGAGCATTTGCAACGCCGCAGACCGCCCAAAGCAGGGATGCGCCGCACGCGAGGGACTTGTTCAGCGATTCCACAACAACAACCATCGGAGACCACCCATGCTGAGCCCCCATGCCGCGCCGCGCGCCGGCGTCCGCCTCGTTCGCACCGCCTTTCGTCCCCAGCTGATCGCGCTGGCCGCCGCCGCCCTGTGTGGCGCCGCGTTCGCGCAAGACGCCGCCAAGCCTGCGGAAAAACCTGCCGCACAGTCCCCCGAATTGAAGGAACTCGACGCCGTCGTCGTCACCGGCACGGCGCGCCGCGAGGGCGTGCGCAAGCTCGAAGCCGGCTTCTCGATCACGACCGCCACCGAAGAGCAGATCAAGCAGGCCGCGCCCACCAGCACGGCCGACATCCTGAAGACCGTGCCAGGCGTCTTCGTCGAAACCTCGGGCGGCCAGGCCGGCGCCAACATCCGCGTGCGCGGCTTCCCGACACCCGGCGACGGCCCCTACTCGACCTTCCAGCTCAACGGCGCGCCGCTCTACCACCTGCCCACGCTGAGCTTCTTCGAGCACTCGCAGCTGTTCCGCCTGGACGACACCATCGACCGCATGGAAGTGCTGCGCGGCGGCCCCAGCCCCATTTTCGGCAGCGGCCAGCCGGGCGTGACGGTCAACTTCATCCAGAAGGACGGCCGCAACCCCGAGGCCAGCCTGCGCGTGACGACCGGCACCGGCAGTTTGAAGCGCGTCGACGGCGTCTATGCCGGCAAGCTGAGCGACCAATGGAATGT
>NZ_JBFUMO010000026.1:0-24721 GCF_054049355.1 Roseateles sp. P5_E11
AGGCTCTGCTCGACCTTGACGGTGTCGCCGACCTTGACGAGCACCTCGATGACGCCGACTTCATCGAAATCGCCGATGTCGGGAACCTTGACTTCAACCAATGCCATAACCCATATCTCCAATGTTTGCGGATGTAGTGCCTTCCCAAGCGGCACCCGTGGAACTGGCTTTGCCAGGCCACTGGGTGCTCCCCCTCGAGGGGGAGGCGCGTCAGCGCCTCGGGGGTGGGCTATGCATACAGCGGGTTGATCTTGTTGGCGTCGATGCCGTACTTGGCAATCGCCTCGGCCACTCGCTCGACCGGGATCGCGCCGTCATCGGCCAGTGCCTTCAGCGCAGCGACGACGATGTAGTGGCGGTTGACCTCGAAGTGCGCGCGCAGCTTGGAGCGGAAGTCGCTGCGGCCAAAGCCGTCCGTGCCCAGCACCTTGTAGGAGCGGCCCTTGGGGATGAAGGCGCGGATCTGCTCGGCGTAGTTCTTCATGTAGTCGGTCGACGCGATGACCGGGCCCTTGGTGTGGCCCAGCTGCTGGGTCACGAAGGGCACGCAGGCCAGCTCGGTGGGGTGCAGCAGGTTCCAGCGCTCGGCGTTCTGGCCGTCGCGGGCCAGCTCGTTGAAGCTCGGGCAGCTCCACACATTGGCGCCCACGCCCCACTCCTCTTCCAGCAGCATCTTGGCGACCTGGCTTTCGCGCAGGATGGTGCCCGAACCCAGCAGGTTGACGCTGACCGGCTTGCTGGCGTCGGCTTCTTCCAGCAGATACATGCCCTTGAGGATCTGCTCCTCGGTGCCGGCCTTGAGCCCTGGCATCGGGTAGTTCTCGTTCAGCAGGGTGATGTAGTAATAGACGTTTTCCTGGTCTTCCACCATGCGCTTCAAGCCGCGCTGCATGATGACGGCGACTTCGTGGGCGAAGGTCGGGTCGTAGCTCACGCAGTTCGGGATGGTGCCGGCGAGGATGTGGCTGTGGCCGTCCTCGTGCTGCAGTCCTTCGCCGTTCAGCGTCGTGCGGCCTGACGTGCCGCCCAGCAGGAAGCCACGGGCCTGCATGTCGCCGGCAGCCCAGGCCAGGTCACCGATGCGCTGGAAGCCGAACATCGAGTAGTAGACGTAGAACGGGATCATCACGCGGTTGTTCGTCGAGTACGACGTTGCCGCGGCAATCCACGAAGCCATGCCGCCGGCCTCGTTGATGCCTTCCTGCAGCACCTGGCCGGCCTTGTCCTCGCGGTAGTACATGACCTGGTCGCGGTCGACCGGCGTGTACTGCTGGCCCGCGGGGTTGTAGATGCCGATCTGGCGGAACAGGCCTTCCATGCCGAAGGTGCGCGCCTCGTCAACGAGGATGGGCACCGTGCGCGGGCCCAGTTCCTTGTCACGCAGCAGCGTCGTCAGGAAGCGCACATAGGCCTGGGTCGTCGAGATCTCGCGGCCTTCGGCCGTCGGGTCCAGCACGGCCTGGAAGGTGGCCAGGTCGGGCACGTTCAGTTTTTCGTCGGTTTTGGCGCGGCGCTTGGGCAGGTAGCCGCCCAGCGCGTTGCGGCGCTCGTGCAGGTACTTCAGTTCCTGCGAGCCTTCGGCCGGTTGGTAGAACGGGATCTTGGGCAGGTCTTCGTCCGACACCGGGATGTTGAAGCGGTCGCGCATCGCGCGGATGTCGTCGTCCTGCAGCTTCTTGGTCTGGTGGGCGGTGTTCTTGCCTTCACCGATCTTGCCCATGCCGAAGCCCTTGACGGTCTTCACGAGCAGCACGGTGGGCTGGCCGACGGTGTTGACGGCCTTGTGATAGGCCGCGTAGACCTTCTGCGGGTCGTGGCCGCCGCGCTGCAGGCGCCAGATGTCCTCGTCGCTCATCTTGGAGACGAGTTCCAGCAGCTTGGGGTGCTTGCCGAAGAAGTTCTTGCGCACGAAGGCGCCGTCATTGGCCTTCATGGCCTGGTAGTCACCGTCGACGGTGTCCATCATGACCTTGCGCAGCAGTTCGTCCTTGTCGCGCGCCAGCAGCGGGTCCCAGTAGCCGCCCCAGATCAGCTTGATGACGTTCCAGCCCGCGCCRCGGAACTCGCCTTCGAGCTCCTGGATGATCTTGCCGTTGCCGCGCACCGGGCCGTCCAGGCGCTGCAGGTTGCAGTTGACGACGAAGATCAGGTTGTCGAGCTTCTCGCGCGCGGCCAGGCCGATGGCGCCCAGCGATTCCGGCTCGTCCATCTCGCCGTCGCCCAGGAACACCCAGACCTTGCGCTTGCTCGTGTCGGCAATGCCGCGGGCGTGCAGGTACTTCAGGAAGCGCGCCTGGTAGATGGCCATCAAGGGGCCCAGGCCCATCGAGACGGTCGGGAACTGCCAGAAGTTCGGCATCAACTTCGGATGCGGGTAGCTGGACAGACCCTTGCCGTCGACTTCCTGGCGGAAGTTGATCAGCTGTTCTTCGGTGATGCGGCCTTCCATGAAGGCGCGCGCGTAGATGCCGGGGGCGCTGTGGCCCTGGATGTAGAGCAGGTCGCCGCCGTGCACGCCGTCGTCGGCATGCCAGAAATGGTTGAAGCCGCAGCCCAGCATGGTGGCCAGCGATGCGAAGGAGCTGATGTGGCCGCCCAGGTCGCCACCGTCCTCGGGGTTGTGCTTGTTGGCCCGCACCACCATCGCCATGGCGTTCCAGCGCATGTAGGCGCGCAGGCGTTCCTCGATCTCGATATTGCCCGGGAAGCGCTCTTCCTGGTCGGGCGGGATGGTGTTGACGTAGGCCGTGTTGGCCGAGAACGGCACTTCGATGCCGGCCTGGCGGGCGTGGTCGATCAGGGTCTCGAGCAGGAAGTGGGCGCGGTCGCCACCTTCTTCGCCGATGACGGCCGAAAGGGCATCCAGCCACTCACGGGTTTCCTGTGGGTCTTGGTCGTTCGCGGCGGCGCCGAGAAAGTCTTGCGGCTGGGCTGACATGGCCGTGTCTCCTAATAAATCCGCCTCTGCGGGCGAAAGTGGCAGTTCTAACAGGTGCGAGGTGCGGACCCAGGCCCGCGAGCGGGGCGGAGTGTCTCACAGGCTCGAGCACTTTCCCAAATGGTGCGAGGTGATTTCTTATTATGAAATCAACGAGGCCGGCATCGGCCCGGATAATTGCGCATGCCCCCTGTCTCTGCCTCGCCCAACCGCAGCCAACGCTGGCTCGCCACGATGCGCCGCCTGGTCGCCACCTGGTGGTTCAAGCAGTCGCCGTCACGCCAGGACCGCCTGGCCACGCTGGGCCCGCTGATCTCCGTGCTGCTCTTCCTGGCGGCCATCATTTCGGCCTTCTGGTACCTGCGCAACGAAGAAATCGAACGCGAGACCGAGTCGGTCAAGCGCGACACAGAGATCGCCCAGCAGCAGATCCGCCTGCGCCTGATCGAGAACCAGGAGCAGCTCGTGCGCATCGCGCGCGAGGTCGTCACACGGCAGATCGACGCGCACGAGTTCTCGGCCCAGGCCCAGGCTTTTGCGCGCGAGCGGCCCGAGCTGACGCACGTGACCTGGCTGAGCGCCAAGCGCGAGCGCCGCAGCAGCGTCGGCGCGGCGGGCTTTCAGGCCGACGGGCTGATGTCGGCGGACGGCGGCGACCCGTCCATGCCCATGGCCAACCAGTCCAACGCCGCGGCCATCGCTTTCGAAGCAGCCAAGGACCGCCGCCAGCCGGTCTATTCGCCGCCCTTCGCCGATGCCAACGGCGTCACCGTCTTTCAGCTGCACATCCCGCTGATCGACCGCGGCGGCTTCGCCGGCGTGCTGATCGCCGAGTACACCGTCGAATCGCTGCTGCGCTATTACGTGCCCAGCGAAGTCGCCACCCGCCACAGCATCGCCGTGCTGGATTCGCGCGACCAGGTCGTCAGCAGTACCGTCACGCCCATGCCGGGCCAGGTGCTGCGCCGCGCCTCGCTGCTGCACGACGTGCCGCTGGCGCCGGCACTCAATGGCCTGGTGCTGCGCGGCCAGGGCTGGCGCACTTCCATCGGCCTCATCAACAACGCACTGTTCTGGCTGGTGCTGGCGCTGGCGGGCATGACGGTGTGGATGCTGCTGGGCACCTGGCGCCACATGCGCCGGCGCACGCAGATCCAGAACGCGCTGACGCTGGAAACCAACTTCCGCCGCGCCATGGAGAACTCCATGCTGACCGGCATGCGCGCCATGGACATGGACACGCGCATCACCTACGTGAACCCGGCCTTCTGCGCGATGACAGGCTTCTCGGAGGCCGACCTCGTCGGCCGCACACCACCCTACCCGTTCTGGCCCGTGGACCGCCGCGAGGAGAACGCCCGCCTGCTGCAGCAAGAGCTGCAGGGCCGCAGCCCGTCGGGTGGGGTGGAGGTCAAGATCCAGCGCAAGGACGGCAGCCAGTTCGATGCCCGCGTCTATGTGTCGCCGCTGGTCGACACCAAGGGCAAGCAGACCGGCTGGATGACCTCGATGACCAACATCACCGAGGCCAAGCGCGTGCGCGACCAGCTCTCGGCCTCGCACGAACGCTTCACCACCGTGCTGGAAGGGCTGGACGCCGCCGTGTCCGTGCTGTCTGTGCAGCCGCCCGAGCTGCTGTTCGCCAACCGCAGCTACCGACTGTGGTTCGGCGCAGACCCGGCCGGGCACGCACTGCTGGCCGGCGGCCATCTGCTGGGCACGACCAGCCGCCGCGGCGGCCTGGACGACGGCACTGACGAAGTCGATGACTATTCCGGCCTGCCCGCCGAGGCGCTGACCGAAACCGGCTCCGACCCGCGCGAGGTCTATGTCGAGTCCCTGGCCATGTGGTTTGACGTGCGCGCGCGCTACCTGCAATGGACCGACGGCCGCCTGGCGCAGATGCTGATCGCCACCGACATCACGATGCGCCGCCACGCCGAGGCCCAGGCCGCGCTGCAGGCCGACAAGGCCCAGGTGACGAGCCGGCTGATGACCATGGGCGAGATGGCCTCCAGCGTCGCCCACGAGCTGAACCAGCCGCTGACCGCCATCACCAACTACTGCAACGGCATGGTCAGCCGTGTGCGAAACGACAGCATCGACAAGGATGCGCTGATGGCGGCACTGACCAAGACGGCCAAGCAGGCCGAGCGCGCCGGCCAGATCATTCACCGCATCCGCAACTTCGTGAAGCGCAGCGAGCCGCAACGCCAGCCCGCCAACGCCGCAGACATCGTCGAAGACGCGGTCGAGCTCGCCGGCATTGAGCTGCGCCGGCGCAACGTGGCCATCCACACCTATGTCGCCCAGCGCCTGCCGCAGCTGATGGTGGACCCCATCCTCGTCGAGCAGGTGCTGATGAACCTGCTGAAGAATGCCGCCGAAGCGATCGACAACGCCTCGCTCCCGACGTCGCGCCGCCACATCGAGCTGCGCGTCATCCCCAAGCACAGCGCCGAGCTGGGCGGCCAGATCGAGTTCTCGGTCACCGACATGGGGCCGGGTTTGCCCGATGAAGTTCTGTCGCGCATGTACGAGGCCTTCTTCTCGACCAAGGCCGATGGCCTGGGCATCGGCTTAGGGTTATGCCGGTCTATCGTCGAGTCCCACCAGGGCCGGATAAAAGCCGAGAACCTCTACAATGGCTCCTTGGTCGTCGGCTGCCGATTTGCATTCACGATTCCGGTCACCATCACCTCAGAACACCTGCGTCAGGAAGCCTCACCAGGCACTCCCGGCAGCGCTCAGAGAACAGAACCCACAGCACCATGAGCTTGATCCCCAAGAAGGGCAACGTCTACGTTGTCGATGACGACGAAGCGGTCCGCGACTCCCTGCAGTGGCTTCTCGAAGGCAAGGATTACCGGGTCAAGTGCTTTGATTCCGCCGAATCCTTCCTCGCCCGCTACGACCCCCGCGAGGTCGCCTGCCTGATTGCCGACATCCGCATGGATGGCATGACCGGCCTGGAACTCCAGGACCGCCTCATCGAACGCAAGAGCCCCCTGCCCATCGTCTTCATCACCGGCCACGGCGACGTGCCCATGGCGGTGCAGACCATGAAGAAGGGCGCGATGGACTTCATCGAGAAGCCCTTCAAGGAAGAAGAGCTGCTGGCCCTGGTGGAGCGCATGCTCGACCAGGCCCGCGAAGCCTTCTCCAGCCACCAGGAAGCCGCCAGCCGCGACGCCCTGCTGGCGCGCCTGACGACGCGCGAAGCGCAGGTGCTGGAGCGCATCGTCGCCGGCCGCCTGAACAAGCAGATCGCCGACGACCTCGGCATCAGCATCAAGACGGTCGAGGCGCACCGCGCCAACATCATGGAAAAGCTCAACGCCAACACCGTGGCCGATCTGCTGAAGATCGCATTGGGTGCCACGGCGAAGGCCTGACCTCCACTGACTACCGGAAGGCCGCTGAACTCTCAGCGGCTTTTTGCTTTCTGAATTTTGAACACGGCCACAGAGGCACAGAGACACAGAGAAATTCAAGGTTTCTCTCTGTGTCTCTGTGGCTCTGTGGCTTTGTTTTGCAGTTTCTGAACGGACCCACACTGCCATGACCGCCCAACTGATCGACGGCCTCGCCCTCTCCAAATCCATCCGCGCCGAGGTCGCCACCCGCGCCGCGGCCCTGACCGCCAAGGGCGTCCAGCCCGGCCTGGCCGTCGTCATCGTCGGCGACGATCCGGCCAGCCACGTCTACGTGCGCAACAAAGTCAAGGCCTGTGCCGACGCCGGCCTGCATTCGGTGCTGGAGAAGTACGAAGCGACGTTCAGCGAAGCCGAACTGCTAGCCCGCATCGATGCGCTCAACAACGACCCCAGCATCCACGGCATCCTGGTGCAGATGCCCCTGCCCAAGCACATCGACCCGCACAAGGTCATCGAAGCCATCGCGACGAGCAAGGATGTGGACGGTTACTCGACGCTGAGCGCCGGCGAGCTGATGACCCAGCTGCCGGGCTTTCGGCCCTGCACGCCCTATGGCTGCATGAAGCTCATCGAGAGCACCGGCTTCGATCTGCGCGGCAAGCATGCCGTCGTCATTGGCCGCAGCAACACCGTGGGCAAGCCCATGGCCCTGCTGCTGCTGCAGGCCAATGCCACGGTCACCGTCTGTCACAGCGCCACGCCGGACATCGGCCACCATACCCGCCAGGCCGACGTCGTCGTCGCCGCGGTCGGCCGGCGCAACATGCTGACCGCCGACATGGTCAAGCCCGGTGCAGTCGTCATCGACGTGGGCATCAACCGCAACGACGAGGGCAAGCTCTGCGGCGACGTGGACTTCGACGGCGTCAAGGAAGTGGCTGGCTTTATCACGCCCGTGCCCGGCGGCGTGGGTCCTATGACCATTGCCATGTTGCTGGTCAACACGCTTGAATCTGCGGAACGCGTCGCCAAGTCTGCTTGATATGACAAATCCTCTGCTCTCCACTGCCGCCCTGCCCGACTTCGCGGCCATCCATCCCGAGCATGTGCAGCCGGCCATCCAGCAACTGCTGGCCGCCGCGCAGGTTGCACTGGACGAGGCCACCAAGCCCGAGACGCCGGGCGATTACGACGCGCTGTCGCGCATCCTCGATACCAGCACCGAGCACCTGGGCGCCGCCTGGGGTGCCGTGGGCCATCTGAACGCCGTCGCCGATACGCCGGCACTGCGCGAGGCCTACAACGCGATGCTGCCGGCCGTCACCGAGTTCAGCACGGCCATGGGCGCCAACGAGGCGCTGTTCGCCAAGTACAAGGCCGTGGTCGCCGCTCAAGGTTCAACGCTGAGCGCACCGCGCCAGCAGGTGCTCAAGCACGCCATCCGCAACTTCGTGCTGTCCGGCGCCGAACTGCAGGGCGCGGCCCGCGAGCGCTACGCCGCCATCCAGGAGCGCAGCGCCGAACTGCAGCAGCAGTTCAGCGAGCATGTGCTGGACGCGACCGACGGCTGGAGCTACATCGCCAGCGCCGAGGAACTGGCCGGCGTGCCGCAGGATGTGCTGGATGCCACCAAGCTCGACGACGGCGGCCACAAGCTCACGCTGCATTTCCCGGTCTACCTGCCCGTCATGCAATACGCGGAAAGTCGCGAGTTGCGCGAGAAGCTCTACCGCGCCTACGTGACCCGCGCCAGCGAGACGGGCAAGCCGGAATGGGACAACACCGCCGCCATGCGCGAGATCGTGGCCCTGCGCCAGGAAGAGGCCCAGTTGCTCGGCTATGCCAGCTTCGCCGAGGTGTCGCTGGCGCCCAAGATGGCCTCGACGCCGGAGGAGGTGAAGACCTTCCTGCGCGACCTCGCCAAGCGCGCCCGGCCCTTCGCCGAAAGGGACCTGGCCGAGCTGCGCGAGTTTTCCAAGGGGCAACCGCTGGAATCCTGGGACGTCTCCTACTGGAGCGAGAAGCTCAAGGAAGCCCGCTACGCCTTCAGCGACCAGACGGTGAAGCAGTACTTCACGGCCACCAAGGTCGTGCCGGGCCTGTTCTCCATCATCGAGCGCCTGTTCGACGTGTCCATCAGCGAGGCCACGGCGTCGGTCTGGCACGAGACCGTCAAGTTCTACGAGATGCGCCGCGGTGGCCAACTCATCGCCCAGTTCTATCTCGACCTTTACGCGCGCAACGGCAAGCGCCCCGGCGCCTGGATGGACGAGGTGCGCAGCCGCTGGCTCAAGCCCACGGGTGAGCAGCAGACGCCAGTGGCGCTGCTGACCTGCAACTTCGCTTCGCCCGTTGGTGACAAGCCGGCGCTGCTGACCCACGACGACGTCATCACCCTCTTCCACGAATTCGGCCACGGCCTGCATCACATGCTGACGCAGGTGAATGACCTCGGCGTCTCCGGCATCTCCGGTGTCGAATGGGACGCCGTCGAACTGCCCAGCCAGTTCATGGAGAACTTCTGCTGGGAATGGGACGTGCTGCAGCAGTTGAGCGGCCACGTCGACAGCGGCGAGCCGTTGCCGCGCGATCTCTTCGACAAGATGACCGCGGCCAAGAACTTCCAGAGCGGGCTGATGACGCTGCGCCAGATCGAGTTCGCGCTGTTCGACATGCGCCTGCATGGCGAGCCGGGCGCTGAGGCCGACGTGCAGAAGGTGCTGGACGAGGTGCGCGCCGAGGTCGCCGTGCTGATCCCGCCGGCCTTCAACCGCTTCCAGCACAGCTTCTCCCACGTCTTCGCAGGCGGCTATGCGGCGGGCTATTACAGCTACAAGTGGGCTGAGCTGCTCAGCGCCGACGCCTGGAGTGCGTTCGAAGAGGAAGGCGTGTTCAACGCCGCCACCGGCAAGCGCTTCCTGAATGAAGTGCTGGAGCAAGGCGGAGCGCGCGATGCCATCGACAACTTCAAGGCCTTCCGCGGCCGCGAGCCCAAGATCGACGCGCTGCTGCGCCATCAGGGCATGAGCTGAAAGGCTTCTGATGCGTTACGTGGCGCTGTGGCGCGGCATCAACGTCGGTAAGGCCAAGCGCCTCGCGATGGCCGACCTCAAGGCCCTGCTCACCGAGCTGGGCGCGACCAAGGTCTCGACGCTGCTGAACAGCGGCAATGCCGTCTTCGACGTCAAGAAGAAGCTCAGCGCCGACAAGATCCGCACCGCCGTGCGGGAGCAGCTGGGCGTCGATGCCGCCGTCATCCTGAAGACGGCGGCCGAATGGGCCGCCATCGCGGCGGGGCATGGCATTGACGAGGCAGACGACCCCAGCCGCCTGCTCGTCGCGATGACAACCGATGCGGCCGCGCTGCAGGCCGCAGCTGCCATCACAGCGCAGGGCGCCGAGCGCTTCGTCGTCACCGAGCACGCAGCCTATCTGTGGTGCGCCCACGGCATCCTGGAAAGCAAGGCCGCCGTTGCGCTGCTGRAAAATCTCGGCGAAGACTGCACGACTCGCAACTGGGCGACGGTCGAGAAGCTGAACGCGCTGGCGAACGGCTGATCGCCGGCCAGCGCGACCAGACAAGCGCTCGTCAGGCGCGAGCGCGACGCCGCGCCAGGCCAGTGGCCAGACAGGCGATCACCACCAGGGCAGCCGAACCCGGCTCGGGCAGGCGCCCTGCTTCGACATAGGTGCGGAAGTTGACGTCGTAGTCAGGGACGGCATACACCGCACCGTTCAGGAACAGCTGGCCTTGGCTATAGACATCGCCGCTCGTCCCCGTGAACGACGGGCTGAAATTGCCGGGGCTCTGCCCCTTGAAGCCAAAGACCAACTGGTCACCAGCGCTCAGCGAAATACCGGCAGACGACACGTCGATCAGATTCCATCCGGCAACCAGGCCATTCAGCACCGCGTCGAAGTCGTTCGCATCGCTTTGCCAACCCGCACCCTGGTTGACGAAGAACTGGATACCCGCGCCCAGATTGGCTGCATTGAAATACACCTCGATCGCCGTCAACTGGCCCGTCTGCCCCGCCACCACGCCTTGCTGCCAGGTCAAGGTCGGGGCGCCGCCGTTGAAGCTGACCGTACCAATCACGTCATTGGCCTGGTCAACCACGGGTGCTGCATGAGCCCCCGTCGATGCCAACACCAAAGCCCCCAGCGCGGTTGCTGCCTTGGCAACCAGAGTCTTGCTGATTCGCATGTCCGACCTCCCATAGTTATGAACAGTCCAACGCAGCAGGATCCATACCAGCGCGCCGCCTTGCTCTGTAAACAAGGCTACAGCGGCAGGGGCGAGGAACTGCTAGCGGCGGCCGCCCCGCTCATTGTCAAAAAGATCGACAGGCAATTACCCGAAGCCTCAGCACCGCTGCAGGCCCGCCGTCATGCCAGACGCGGCAGCTCAGGCCCCACCGTCCAGCGTGTGTACCCGCATGCCGACACGGTCCCGTATGGGTTCGCGCCAGGCCGCGCGCTGCAGMACGCGCCGCCCGTCCTTCAGGCCAGCTGACCAGCGCRCGCGCAGGCGCTCGTCGCTGAAGTCGATGTCGCGCCAGGAGTCCTCGCCGGGCAGGGCCTGCATGACGAGGTGGACAACGTCGATGCGCGAGTCGCAGCCCAGGGCCAACAGTTCCTTGATGGCCGGGTCTGCCGCCGTCTTGGCGTCGAGTTTGCGGCCCACCAAGCGCAGCGCGCGGCGCAGGTTCTGCAGGCGCTCGTGGTCGTCCAGGTGTTCGAAGATGCGGCTGGCGTACTGGATGTCCTTGTAGCGTGTCAGCGCCCCGGCCATCGTGCTGGGCGCGGCCTCGCTGGCGTCCCACAGGTCGACCATGAAGCACAGCGTGTCGCGGCGCTCGCTGTCGTCGAGCACGACATCCAGCGGCGTGTTGGAGTAGATGCCGCCGTCCCAGTAGGCGTCCTTGCCGATCTGAACCGGCGCGAAGCCCGGCGGCAAGGCACCACTGGCCATCACATGCTCGGGGGCAATGCGGGTGCGGCCGTCGCGGTTGTCGAACAGCGCCAGGCCGCCGGTGCGCACATTGACGGCGCACAGCGTCAGCCGCGTCTCGGCCGCGGCGATGCGCTCGAAGTCCACCAGCTCGCGCAGCGTCTCCGCCAACGGCGCGGTGTCATAAAAGCCCAGCTCGGTCAGCGGCGCACGCCGGTTCATGTCCCAGGCCTGCGGGCCGCGCGGCTTGAAGAAGCCCGGGATGCCGCTCGTCAGCGTCTGCCAGGTCTGTAGCCCTTGCTGCCAGATCGCCGTGAAGGGGCTGGCCGGCAGATGTGGCGCAAAGCCGGGCCGCGTCACGCGGTCCCAGAAGGTGCGCAGCGCCTTCAGGCGCTCGGCCGGCGCATTGCCAGCGATCAGCGCCGCGTTGATGGCGCCGATGGAGGTGCCGACCAACCAGTCCGGCGGCAGGCTGGCGTCCTCCAGCGCCTCGACGAAGCCGGCCTGGTAGGCACCCAGGGCGCCGCCACCCTGGAAGACGTAGACGGTTTGCGAGGGGCGCTTGGCCATCAGCTGAGTTGTACCGCGTCGTCGCAGGGAATGGCGCGAAAGACCGGCAGCGCCTCGGTCGCCGCTGCATGCGCGACGAGATGTGGGAAGCCGTCTGCTGCCACCACCTCGGGCAGCAGGAACTGCGTGAAGGTCCAGGCGACGCCGACCGTGATGCCCGCCTGGCGGATGCCGCCTTCGCTGGCATCCAGCGGCTGGTGGCTCAGTTCTTTCTCCAGCTCGCCATAGGCTGCCAGCAGCTGGCCAGTGACGCGCTCGATCCAGGGCTCATGCCGCTTCTCGGCCGGGCGCAGGCCGCGCTCGTAGACGATCTGGGCCGTCTTCTCGCAGGCCGCCAGCGCCAGGCCGGTGAGGCGCAGCTCGCGCAGCAGCTCGGCCGGCTCGCTCGATTGCAGGCTGCGGCCGGCCAGGGCCTGAACGTACTCGAGCATCAGTGTCGAATCCATCAGCAGGCTGCCGCCATCGTCGTCGCAGATCAGCGTTGGCGCCTTGACGACCGGGTTGATCTGCCGGAAGGCATCAAAACCGCGGAACACCGAGATGGCCGCATGCTCGAAGGGCAGGCCGAGCAGCCGCATCGAGATCGCGACGCGGCGCACATAGGGGGAGTCCAGCATGCCGATGAGCTTCATGGGCCTTCCTTCTGCTTCGGAGAAGCAACGCCATGCTCGCGCATCAGCTGCTCCAGGGCTTCGCCGCCGTGACGGCGTTCAATCTCGGCTCGCATCACGCCGTTGTAGCCGTCAGCGAAGGCAAGTGCGAGCAGCGAGCCCTCCTCGCCCTTGTAGACCCAGTCGACGCCGTAGCGTTTCTCCAGCCGCTGGGCCTTGGCCGCTTCAGCTTTGGTCTTCGGGGGCCCGAATATCTGCAGTTGCAGAAGGCCTGCCTTGATGTCCGCACGTGCCTTGGCCTCACCGCGCTCCACCGCGCCGGCGRGATTGCCGACGCGCAAGTCGACGGACGCGACCAACTGCCGTTCTGTCTTGATCACGTCGCCGTCGGAAGCGCCGAACTGGTTGAACATGCCGAGCAGGCTCAAGACCGCCAGCAACGCAGCCAGCACGGCCACGACTTGAACGGTGCGAACGCCACGGCGCCGGCGCCACTGCGGCTCCACCCAATCAGAAAGCATGGTCACTCGTCGCACCGGTTTCAGTCAGCAGCCGGCCTTCGGCAGCCCCAAAGCCGCCCATCAATCCAAACATTGCATCAGCTCCTTGAACGCCGATTTTCGGCCAACGGCGCCAGCGCCGCCTGTACGCGGCCTTGCCAGCCGGCTTGCTCGGCCGCCGTCCAGTCCGGCCAGCGCTGCGCGTCGGCCTCCAGCTCGGTGGCCAGGGCCTGCAGCGCCACATGCTGGGTCAGCAGCGCGGCCAGGCTCAGTCGGGCCAGCCACTCCTGGGTCTGACGCACGCGCGGATAGGCCTGGAACAGCCAGCGCGCCACCTCGGGCCGCGCGCGCCAGTCGGCGCTGCCGAAGCGTTCGGTGGCCAAGGCCGTCAGCCGCTGGCCCGCGCCCAGGCAGTCAAAGGCCACGCAGCCCTCAAAGCCGCGCGGCACCAGTTCATCGTGGATGCCGCAGCGGTGGTCAGCGCAAAGGTGGTGGCAGGGTGTCTCGGCCGGCTTGTCGAAGCCAAAGCCCTGGCTCGCATCGAAGGGTGGAATCACGCAGCACAGCGCTACGCAGGCCGAGCAGTCGGCCTTGAGATGTGCGGGGAGCTGTACTGGCGTGGTCACTACGCCGCATTGTCCGACACGCCCACCATCCAGCCCACGCCGAAGCGGTCATCGACCATGCCGAACAGCGGCGCCCAGAAGGTCTTGGCCAGCGGCATCTTGACCTGGCCACCTTCGGCGAGAGCCGCAAACGCCTCTCGCGCGGCATCGGCGTCGGGGCAGTCCAGCGACAACGAGAAGCCCTTGAAGGCCGTGTCGCCGTCGCACATGCCGTCGGACATCATGACCAGGGCCCCGCCGATATGGACCGAGGCATGCATGATCTTGTTCTCCGAGCCAGCCGGCAGCATGCCCGGCGGCGGCGGCTCGGGGCTCTCGGAGTTGCGCATCAGGAACTCCACCTTGGCGCCCAGGGCCTTCTTGTAGAACTCGATGGCCTCTTCGCAGCGGCCGTTGAAGAACAGGTAGGGGTCGATCTTCATGCGAGTCTCCTTCAGTTCAGAGAGAGGAAGGACTCTAGCGCCGCCGGCCGGGAGGGTGCCGGCAGCTTGTGTCAGGGCGTTTTGAAGTCTCCCGCCGTCGAGATGACAAAGTTGTCGGCCACGATGTGCCTCCGCCAGGCCGCATTGGCCTGCTCGACGCTGACGGCCGCCAGCGCATCGTCGCGCTTTTGCGCCGCGGCCCAGGTCTCGCCGCGTTCGGCCAGGCTGGTCAAGCCACCGGCCAGGGCACCGGGGTCGGCGCGGCCCTGCTTGCGGCCTTCCAGGATGTCCTTCTTGGCGCGCTCCAATTCGGCCGCCGTGACGCCATCCCTGGCCATGCGGGCCACTTCCTCCTGCACGACGGCAATGACGCGCTCGCGCTTGTCCGGCGCATAGCTGGCCTGGATGGCGAAGCTCCCGGCATTGCCCCAGTAGCCCGCGTTCAAGGAGGCGCCGATGCCATACGTCAGCCCTTCCTTCTGGCGCACGCGCTCGGACAGCCGGCTCTCCAGCCCGCCGCCGCCGAAGATGTGCACGGCCAGTTCCAGCGCCGGATAGTCGGGCTCCTCGGCGTTCAGCGGCAGGGTCTGGTGCAGGCGCACGATGGCATTGGCCTTGTCGCGCGCAATGGCATCGAAGCGTGCCGGCGGCACGGCCAGGTGCTGGGGAATGTGGCGCACGAACTTGGGCGCTGCGGGCTTCTTCCAGTCGCCGAAGAGCTTGTCGATCTCGGCGCCCAGGCCGTCGGGCAAGGCGCCCACGACGCTGACCTGGGCGTCGTTGGTGCTCCAGTAGTCGGCATAGAAGCGCTTCACCTCGTCCAATGTCGTCGCCTTCAGGTTGGCGATGCGCTCGTCCACGCCCATCACATAGTCGGGGTGGCCCAGGCTGACGCCGCGAGCCTTGTTGTAGTGGCCACGCGTGGCTTCCTGGCGCAGCACGCTGGGCTCCTGGCGCGAAGCCTCGATGCCGGCAATGTTGGCCTTGATGTCGCGGTCGAAGGCATCCTGAGGGAACAGCGGCTTGCGCAGCGCATCGGCTGCCACGCGCAGGGCCGGCAGCAGCGTGTCGCGCTCGGCGCTGATGAAGATGCTCGCGCCCTGGTCATAGCTGGTGATGTTGAGGTTGGCGCGCAGCTTGATCAGCGCGTCCTGCAACTGCTGCTTGGTGTAGCCGGCACTGCCCTCATCCATCAGTGCGCCGACCATGCCGGTGCCGTTGCGCGCGAAGGTCGCGTCGCGTTCGCCCCAGCGCAGCTGCATCTGCAGCACGACGGTGTTGCCGCGCGTCTGCTTCTTCAGCGTGTGCAGTGCGATGCCGCTGGGCAAGGCCGTGCGCGACATGCGCGTCTCCAGCACCGCTGGCACAGGCTCGAGCTGTTCGCCCTCCTCCACCTTGGGCGGGCCCTTCAGTTCGGCCAGGCGCTGCGCCAGCGACGGCGCGGCGGGGATGTCCACGCGCTCGACGGCGTTGACCGGCAGGTAACGGCCCAGCGTGCGATTGGCCGGCTTGAAATAGGCGGAGCGCACGCGCTCGACGTCCGCCAGCGTGACCTTGGGAATGTCTTCCATCAGCTGGAAGAGCAGCCGCCAGTCGCCTGCAGCGATCAACCCGGAGATCTGCTGGATCAGCGCCTCGGGGTTCTTCATCTGCTGGCGGTAGCTGTTGACGGCGATGTCGCGCACGCGCCCGAGTTCGCTCTCCTCGAAGGGCTTGGCCGCGCGGCCCTCGGCAAGGTCCAGCAGCAGGGTTTCGATCTTGTCGACATCGGCCCCCGGCGGCAGCACCGCGTAGGCGCCCACGGTGCCTGGCTCCGCTCCGCCCGCGCCGCCAATACCCGCGGCGACCGCCAGCTTGGGCTCGACCAGTTGCTTGTAGAGCTGGCCGCTGGGCTGCAGGCTCATCAACAGGCCGTAAACGACCAGCGCCGGCGTGTCGGGGTGGGTGATGGCCGGCACGTGATAGGCCGCCAGCAGGATGGGCTGGCCGCCGACACGGCGCACGACGACGGTGCGCTCGCCGTCCTGGGCGGGCTCGACCGTGTAGGGCTGCGGGATGGGCGCGGCGGGCTTGGGCGTAGCACCGAAGTGCTTGGCGATCAGCGCCAGCGTCGCGGCCTTGTCGAACTGGCCGGCGATCAGTAGCGTCGCGTTGTCGGGCCGGTAATAGCGCTTGTAGAAAGCCTGCAGCTTCTCGATCGGCACATTCTCGATGTCGCTCTTGGGGCCGATGGTGGCGTGGCCATAGGGATGCCAGGCAAACGCTGCCGCATTGACACGCTGGTTCAGCACGGCAAACGGCTGGTTCTCGCCGCGCTCGAACTCATTGCGCACCACGCTCATCTCGGTGTCCAGGTCGACCTTGGCGACGCGGCTGTTCACCATGCGATCAGCTTCCAGGTCGAGCAGGAAGGCCAGGGTGTCGGCATTCGCGTTGAAGCTCGCGAAGTAGTTGGTGCGGTCCACCGTCGTCGTGCCGTTGAACTTGACGCCGCGCAGCGCCATCGCGCCGGGGATGTCCTTCTGCCTCTCGGTGCCCTTGAACAGCATGTGCTCCAGCAGGTGGGCCATGCCGTATTCACCGGGCGCCTCATGGCGGCTGCCGACGCGGTAGGTGATGTTGACGGTGGTGGTGGTCTGCGTCGCGTCGGGGAAGAGCAGCAGCTGCAGGCCGTTGGGCAGGCGGTATTCCTCAATGCCGCCCAGCTCGCGCACCTTTTCGGGTGTTGCAACGCCGGCCGCATGCGCCGCCACGGCGGGCTTGGCCTTGGGCACCGGCTGAGGCTGGGCCTGCGCCGCCCCCAGGGCCAGGCTCATCAGGGCGACGCCCAGGGCTCGCGGCATCCACCCATCCAGCACTCTCATCATCTGTCTCTCTCCAGGCAGCCGCATCTTCGGCTTGGCGGGGATTCTGCGCGGTTTTACAGGCCCGGCCATCGGTCAGGGTTCGTCAGATTCCAATGCAGACGTGACGCCCCCCGGCCGAGCGTCCGCGCTCGCTTCCCCAACAACACGTCAACCGGCCTGCAAACGGGCCAACAGGGCGGAAACCGCATCCACGCTGGCCGGTTTGGTCAGGTGCTCGTCAAAGCCGGCGGCGCGCGAGCGCTTCTTGTCTTCCTCCGAGCCCCAGCCCGTCAGCGCCACCAGCAGCGTGGACGCAAAGCGCGGGTCCTGGCGCAATCGGGTCGCGAACTCGTGGCCATCCATGCCGGGCATGCCGACGTCGCAGAAGACGGCCTGCGGCAGGAAGCTGGCAGCCGTCTGCAACGCGGCCGGGCCGCTGTTCGCGACCTCGACCTCGTGGCCCGACAGCGACAGCAGCATGGCCAGCGACGTGGCCGCATCGTCGTTGTCGTCCACCACCAGGATGCGCGCCGGCGGGGCTGGCTCGGGCTCGGCGGCTGGCAGTGGCGCCGGTGCGGAATCTTCGGCCGCCAGCGGCAGCTCGATGGTGAACGTGCTGCCCAGGCCCGGCCCGGCGCTCACCGCGCTGACCTGGCCACCGTGCAGCGTCACCAGGCTCCTGACCAGGGCGAGGCCGATGCCCAGCCCGCCCTGGGCGCGCTCCAGCGACCGGTTCACCTGGGCAAACATGTCGAAGACGCGCCCGATCATGTCCTGCGGCACGCCCACGCCGCTGTCGCGCACGGTCAGCACGGCCTGCGCGCCGGCGCGAGCCAGCGTGACCCAGATGCGGCCGCCATCGGGCGTGTACTTGGCCGCGTTGTTCAGCAGGTTGCTCAGCGACTGCGCCAGCCGCGTCAGGTCGCCGTCCACCCAAAGCTCCTCGTCCGGCAGCGTGACGCTGAGCTGGTGCCCCCCCCGTTCGATCAGCGGCTGGCAGGACTCCAGCGCCATCTCAACGACGCGGCGCATGTCCAGCGACTCGCGCTGCAGGATGAGCTTGCCGGTCGAGATGCGCGACACCTCGAGCAGGTCGTCGATGAGGCGCAGCAAATGGCTCATCTGCCGGTCCATCATGTCCGTGACACCCTTGTACTGCGCCTCCTCCCGCGGCGGGTTGGCGCCCAGCAGCTGCAGGCCGGTCCGGATGGGTGCCAGCGGGTTGCGCAGCTCGTGGGCCAGCGTGGCCAGGAACTCGTCCTTGCGCTGATCGGCCTGACGCAGCGAGTGGTCCGCGCGCAGCAGCGAGTCGATCTGGTCGCGGATCTGGTACTGCCAGCGCCGCCCGCGCAGGGCCGTTCGCACCGCGCTGACCATCACGCGCGTCGACGTCGGCCGGTCCAGCACCGTGAGGTTGCGCAGCCTTGCCTCGCGCAGCCCCGGCGCCTCCAGGCCGTGGCGGCACAGGGCCACCACGGGCAGGTTGGACCATGCGGGCTGGCGCTCCAGCACGTTCAGCAGCACTGCGAAGCCCGCGTCGGCAAAGGCGGCATCGGTGACCATCAATGCACCGGCGCCCTCGTGCATCAGCTCCTCGGCATGGCGCCAGCCCTGGCAGACGGCGACATCGATGCCCGCCTCGGCCAGCAGCCTGCGCGTGACGTCGCCGTCACGTGCCGTCGGCGCCAGCACGATGACGCGCTCGCTGCAGGAGCGGTCAGCGTCGTCCCGTTCGATCATCGCCAGACTCACCCTCGTGCTGGAACGGCAACTCGACGGGAACGCCCGCCAGCACGCCGCGCAGATGCACCAGCGGCGGCCCCAGGTGCACGCCCTGGCCGTCGAACCACAGCTGGCGGATGGTGTCCTCATGCCGGCCGCTGCGCTTCTTGATGACCGAGATGGCCTTGCGCACCGCGCCGGCATGCTCGTACATCCTGAACAGCACGACGGCATCGGCCAGATAGCTCATGTCGACCGGGCTGCGCATGTTGGGGCCCATCAGGCCGGACTGTGTCGCCACGACGAAGGTCGCCACGCCATGGTTGTTCAGGTAGGTCAGCAGCTCGTGCAGTTGCACGACCAGCGCACGCTCCTCGGGCATGGCGTTCAGGTAGCCGTTCAGGCTGTCGATGACGAYGACGCGGGCCCCATCGGTTTCGACAGAACGGCGCACGAGGTTGGCGAACTGGCTGGGCAGCACCTCGGCAGCGTCGAGCTGGCGCACATGGAGCTTGCCGGGGCCAACACCCTCCTCGACGCTCAACCCCAAGTTGGCCAGACGGTCCAGCAGCAGCGTGCGGCCCTCCTCGAAGGTGAAAATGACGGCATGGCCGCCGCGCTTGGCCGCCATGACGGCATATTGCGAGGCGATGGTGGACTTGCCCGAGCCCGCCGGGCCGACCAGCAGCGTCGCCGTGCCGCGATCAGTGCCGCCGCCAAGCAGTTCGTCCAGCGCCGCGATACCGCTGGGCACGACTTCGCGCTGGTAAGGCGAGCCATGCTGGCTGGGCTTCAGGCGCGGGAACACCTCCAGGCCGCCCTGCCGGATGACGATGTCCTGCTGGCCGCTGATGAAGTCGCTGCCGCGGAACTTGGTGATGCGCAGCTGGCGCTGTGCTGGCCCGTAGGGGGGCACATGGCGCTCCAGCGCAATGACGCCGTGCGCGATGCTGTGCAACTGGGTGTCGACGCGGTCGCTCGAACGGTCGTCCAGGAAGAGCACGGTGCAGCCGCGGCCGACGAAGAACTGCTTCAGCGCCAGGATCTGGCGCCGGTAACGCAGCGACGACTGGGCCAGCAGGCGCAGTTCCGACAGCGAATCCAGCACCATGCGGCGCGGCTTGCAGCGCTCGACGGCCTCCAGCACGCGCTTGGTCGTCTCGCTCAACTCCACCTCCGACGGGTGGTACATGGTCAACTCGGCGTCGCCGAACAGGTCACTTTCACCAGCCACCAGTTCGACGACCTCGATGCCGTCGAGCGTCCACCCATGCGACGCCGCCCCGGCGCGCAACTCGGCCGCCGTCTCGCCCAGCGTCACGTACAGGCAGGGCTCGCCCTCGCGGACGCCCTGCATCAGGTACTGCAGCGCCAGCGTCGTCTTGCCGGCGCCGGGTTCGCCGTCGACCAAATAGAGCTGCCCGGCAATCAGCCCGCCATGCAGGACTTCATCCAGGCCGGGCACGCCGCTTGCGGAACGCGATCTGTTCCCAGTCATCGCCAATCTCCAGTCAGGAAATGCGGCCTCATGCCAGGCCGCCATGCACAGGTGACAGCCAGTGTATGTCCGCCAAATGGCCGGGTTCGGGTCGGGTTCGGGTCGGGTTTGCGCGTGCGAACTGGGGGTCAGGGGCATCGTGCCCAGGCGTACACTGTCCCGGCTGTCGCGCGTCTGCTCACTGCCGCGGCGGCCCTAGCAGACCGGGCGCCACGCATCACTTCTGCGTTCCCATGCTCGCCGGCTCCCGCCGTCGGCTTTGGTTGTCATCTGCTTGCAGCGGCGAGCCCCACTTCCACTCCTCGAAGACTCTTCGAGGCGCCCCTCCCGGCACCGCGGCCCGCCCCTTCCAGGAGCGCGCCAAACGCGGCCCCGCCCCCATTGACGACCTGCGTGACAGGGCCGCCGCTCGCACCGACGGCGCCCGATGCCCACGCCCTGGAGATGCTGATGAAGCCGGTCCCCCTTGCACCCGATACCAAACGTGACGCGCTCCGCGATGGATTGCTCGCCACCGTCGACCTGCTCAAGCGCCGCCGCGCCGCCGAGATCGCCGAAAAAACCATCGAGGAGTACGTCGCCCTGCACTGGCTCGAGTGGCATGGCGGCTCGCTGCGCCTGACGACGACGGGCGAGAACATGTGCCGGCACCTGACTTCGCAGCTGGACCGCATCACCCCGCGCCCGGCGTACTGACGCGCGGCGCCCACCCGGCCCCACGATGTCGGCACCCGATCCCCTGCTGCTGGCCATTGCGCGCATCGGCACCTTCGACGGCAAGCGCGCGCTGACCGGCGCCAGCGGCTTCTTCTTCCGGCGCGACGCCCGCCTCTACCTGGTCACCAGCCGGCACGTCTTCATCGACGAAGAGGCCGACCACCACCCCGACCGCGTCGAACTCGAACTGCATGCCGACGCCGACAACCTGACCGATGCCATCGTGCTGTCGGTGCTGCTCTACCGTGACGGCCGCGCCAATTGGCGCCAGGGCCGGGACGACGCCGGTGGCATCGACGTGGCGGTGCTGGAGATCGACGCGGGCGCCCTGCCCGAGACGGTCCAGCTCACTGCCTTCACGCTTGAGAGCCTGCCCGGCGCGGACGACGACGTGCCGCTGGGCCAGCCCATCCTGATCACCGGCTTCCCGCTCGGCTTTCACGATGACCTGCACCATCTCCCGGTCGTGCGCCAAGGCGCCATCGCTTCGCCCTATGGCTGGCGCTTCCAGGGCCAGGGCTGGTTCCTGACCGATGCGCGCACTCATCGCGGTATCAGCGGCGCGCCGGTCGTCATGCGGGCGCCGGGCCGCAAGCCCCTGCCCTGGCTGCTGGTGGGCATCCATTCGACGCGCTTCGACATCGGCAACCGCGACCTCGAGGCCGACGAGTCGCTGGGCCTGAATGCGGCCTGGTATCCCGACATCCTCGCGACCCTGACCGACCCCTCGCCGCGCCGCGAACCCCCATCCAAACCCGAGCCGGCGGCGAAGGCCTCGCCTTGAGCTCAGGGAGCGACGGCGCGCAAAGCCGGCTCGTTGCGCTGGAGCGGCAGATCGCCGCCGCCGAGGCGACGCTGCTGGAACTGCAGGCCGCCATCCTCGAAGCCCGCAGCGAACGAGGCCTGTCGGCCGCTCACGACGCCCGCCTGGAGAACAAACGCCTGCAGGCGGAAAACCAGTTGGCGACGCAGGAAGTGGAGACCGCCCATGCGGCGCTGGAAGTTGCCGTCAAGGCATCCCAGACCGACTCGCTGACCGGGCTGAAGAATCGCGAGGTGCTGTGGGACCGGCTGAGCCACGACATCGCCCTCGCGCGCCGCCATGGTGAACGCCTGATCATCTATTTCCTCGATATCGACGGCTTCAAGCAGGTCAACGACGAGTTCGGCCACGCCGTCGGTGACCTGCTGCTGCAGCGTGCGGCGCGCGTGCTGCAGGCCACGGTGCGTAGCAGCGACACGGTCTGCCGCATGGGCGGCGACGAGTTCGTCGTGCTGGTTGCAGCGGCGCGGCGCGAGGACGCCGCGCAAGTGGCCGGCAAGATCGCCACCGCACTGGCCGAGCCTTGCCTGCTCGCCGGCCATCCCATGTGCATCTCGGCCAGCATCGGCTTCAGCGTCTTCCCCGATGACGGCGAGTCGCCCGGCGTGCTGATGCGCAAGGCGGACGAGGCCATGTACCGCATCAAGCGGACCGCGTCGCACCCACGCTAGCCACGGCGGTTCCCGCCACCTGAACTTCTGCTTCTGTCGCAACAGTCCTCTGTACTGAGGATGTCGAGCCGACGCCATCGCATCACAGTGCATGGCACGCGCGCAGGTGACCCAGGGCCGTCCTGTGGGCTGAGCCTGCTGGCATGCGGAGGACTCGAAATGCGCACCATTCAACACCTTGTTTTCTATTCCACAGTCCGCGGGCTGGTGCTTGCTGTCTTGGCTTGCCTTGGCTGCGCCATCTCGGCGCTTGCGCAGGCCACGCCGCCTGCGCCCTGCCTGCCCATCGAAGGGCCGGCATTCCTGGGCGGCAAGGACCCGARCCGGACCTCGGTCGTGGTGTTTGTCCACGGTGTGCTCAGCAGCGCCAGGACCGCCTGGAGCGGCAAGGAAGATCAGTCCTGGCCCTGCCTGCTGAGGGCCGAACCCGCCTTCGACAACAGCAATATCTACCTCTACCGCTACGACACCCAACTGCTGGGCAGCAGCCCCGAAGTCGACAAGGTCGCTGAGCAGCTGCGCAAGGACCTGCAGAACGACGGCGTGCTGGACCACGCCCACATCACGATCGTGGCGCACAGCATGGGCGGCCTGGTCACGGCCCAGATGCTGCTACGCATGCATGCCAAGGAGGACATGCGCGACAAGCTCCGCCGCATCAAGCTCGTCAGCTTTTTCGGCACGCCGGCGACGGGCGCCGACATTGCCAACGTGGCGAGCTACGTCTCCGACAGCCTCCAGTTCGCCGGCATGAGGCCCGACGGCCACCAGCAGGCCCTGATCGACCAGTGGCAGAAAGTCGCCTGGCCGTTTCACTGGTACTGCCTGGCGGAGGGGCAGAAGATGGGCTTCTTTTCCTTTGCCTCCGCTCTGGGCGGCGGGGTGCTGGTGGTGCCCAAAGACAGTGCGACCGCGCTATGCCAGCGTCGACCTGACGGCGTCGATGTGCTGGAGCAGTTCGACCACAGCAGCATGGTCAAGCCGGTGTCGCTGCAGGACACGCCGCACCGCTATCTGAAGCGCTACTTCCTGTCCTGCGCAGGCGACGCAATTCCCAAGACCTATCCGAGCAGCGAGGTCAACACGCCCGATGGCCAGGCCATGCTGCAAACACTGGCCAGGCTGAGGGCCAGCGAGTTCAATCTCGACGCGGCGCCCACGGTCGTGCAGGAGGCGCTTTACCAGTCTGACACCTGGTCCGACAGATTCGTCCTTCCGTCCAACCTCGGCCAGCCGGCACTGATGACTCGATCCTTCGAGCGGCTCCCAGGCCGGGCGTTCGCACTCGAGTTCGTCAAGCTGTTCGCCGCAAACCCGGAGGAACTGGCGCCCGCCTGGGTAGGTCGGCTCGGCACCCTGGATCGATACCGCGCGGACGGCCAACTGACGGAACTCCGGCAGGCCTGGGTCTCCGCCGGTTACGCACAGGATTCCGACATCGTGCTGGTGCTTGAACAGCGCAGCAGCGGTGAACAGGTCGTCATCTTTGGCTCGGTGCAAAACGACGCCACGGGCGCGCGCCGGGGTCGAATCCGTGGGCTGCTGATCCTGCCGGCCCAGCCAAAGACCTGCACCTGACACCAAACCGGAACCGCCGCGCCCGCGGCCTGGCGCGGCTACGGTGCGCGCTTGAGTTCGACGCGAGTCAGCCGACGCTGTATGGCACTGAGTGCGGCGCGACGGCGTTGCTGAGATCCAGATGATTTGAGCGTGACTGAGGCAATGTCGAAACATTGCATGCGGCGAAGCGCGCGGGCTTTGCAGGAACCGCGGGCAGCAAGGGAAGCTGCTGCGGCTGGCCGGCTTGCAATGCCGCGGGAGCCCATAGGCCTGCGGCCGGGGCGCCACTGCGCGCGACGGTAGCAATCATCAGCTCTTGCAGCGCACCAACGTAGCGCCGGGGCAACTTGATGCGGGTGACGCGGCCGGCTCCGACAGCACTCGTGATCTCCATCGTTCCGCCCAGCAGCCTGCACAGGCGGCCGACGATGGACAGGCCGATGCCCTCGCCCGAAGCCGCGATTGCGGACGCGCCCGCTGTTCGGATGAGCCCGATGGGTCCACCGCTGCACAGCTCGCGGCCGGCGTCTCCGACATCGAAGTACCAGTGGCCAGCCTCCCCAGCGCCACAGTGGCCGTAGGTCAGYACCACGCCAGCGGCGCGCGTGTACTGGATCGCGTTAAGCATCAGGTTCTGCGCAATGCGCGCCACCATCAGCGGGTCGCTCTCCGCGACGAGGCTGGCCGGGCCGCTGATCTCCAGGCTCAGCCCGCGCGAATTCGCCACGACGCGCAGGTTGTTGCACATGTCGTCGAGCGCCTTGGCGACGTCCACCGTGCGAATCACCGGTCGTTCCTGCTGGGTGTCGAGCCGGGCCAGGTCGGCCACGCCGTTCAGCAGCTCCCGCAGGCCGGCAACGTTGCGATCCAGCACGGCCATCAATTC
>NZ_JBFUMO010000027.1:0-24631 GCF_054049355.1 Roseateles sp. P5_E11
GCGGTCAAGGCCGCGCCAGCCAGGCAGATGGCCGCCGTCCACAGCGTCATGCGCGCGGCGCCGAAGCGGTCCACCAGCACCCCGCCGACAAGGATGAGCACGATATTGGGCAGGCTGTAGATCGCGTTCAGCAGGCCGATCTGGCTGTCGCTGAAGGCGCGCTGCTGCTGCAGCAGGTCGGCCACCGGGCCGATGGAGTCGTAGACGTAGTAGTTGCCGAACAGCGCCAGCGCCACCAGCGCACCCACCAGCCAGGCCGTGGAGCGGCTGGCCATCTTGTCAGTCATGGGGAATCCTTTGCAGACGCCGCTCGCAGGCCCGGAGCGGCGGAGTGCGCCGATTCTCGACGCGCCTGCTCAGAGCTTGCGGTGGGCCAGGGCCGGCAGCTGCTGGCGCACCTGAGTCAGACGCGCCGGGTCCACGTCGGCGACGACGACGCCCTCGCCTTCGGCCAGCACGCTGAGCACCTGGCCCCAGGGGTCGATGACCATGCTGTGGCCCCAGGTGCGGCGGCCGTTGGCATGCTGGCCGCCCTGGGCGGGCGCGACGACATAGCATTGGTTCTCGACGGCGCGGGCGCGCAGCAGCAGCTCCCAATGCGCCTGGCCGGTCGTGTAGGTGAAGGCGGCCGGCACGGCGAGCAGGTCACAACCGGCATAGGCGCGGTAGAGCTCAGGGAAACGCAGGTCATAGCAGACCGACAGGCCGACCTTGACACCGCCGGCGTCGAAGCTCGTCGGCTGGTTGCCGGGCTCCAGCACACGGCCTTCGTCATAGCTCTCGCGGCCGTTGTCGAAGGCGAAGAGGTGGATCTTGTCGTAGCGCGCCACTTGCTCGCCGTCGGGCGAGAACACCAGCGTCGTGTTGCGCACCCGCTCAGGCGTTGTCGACCTGATCGGCAGCGTGCCGCCGATGAGCCACAGGCCCAGGTCGCGCGCGGCGCTGGCCAGCATGGCCTGGATGGGACCTTCGCCCTCGGTTTCGGCCAGGGCCAGCTTGTCGCTGTCGTGCATGCCCATCAGGCAGAAGTATTCGGGCAGGGCCGCGAGCTGGGCGCCGCGGCGGGCGGCGTCCTCCAGCAGGCGGCGCGCCGCGCCGAGGTTGGCGGCCACGTCGGGGCCGGAGACCATCTGGACTGCTGCGATCTTCATGTCAGCGTCGCCCGGCCGCCCGTAGGCGCTGACGCGCCCCCTCGGGGGGCAGCGAATGAAATGAGCGTGGGGGCATTCATAGCGCTGATGCTAGCCGCTCGATGTCCGCTGGGTTGTTAAGCCAGGAAAATGAAGCACGCACGATGCCGTCCAGGCCACGGGCCTGCATGTCCAGCGGCGTGTAGGGCACGCCGTTGGCGCCGACATGGATGCCCTGCTGAGCCAGCCGTGCGCGGGTCGCCGGGGCTGCCTCGCCTTCGACGGTGAAGCTGACCAGGCCCGAGCGCGTGCCGTTGCCGAGGTCGTGCACGCGGACGTGCGGCAGTTCGCCCAGTCGCTCGCGCAGCAGAACGGCCAGACCCTGCACTCGCTCGCCGATGGCTTCGATGCCGATTTCCAGTGCTTCGGCAATGGCCACCTGCAAGGCCAGTCGCAGCGCCACCGGCTGCTCCGCCGTTTCGAATCGCCCTCCCGAGACGTCCACCCAGGGCGGCTCCAAATGATCCAGGAAACCCTTGCGCACATACAGCAGCGCCGTGCCACGCGGGCCGCGCAGATGCTTGCGGCCGGCGCTCTTCAGCACATCGCAGCCAAGGGCCTGCACATCCACCGGCAACTGCCCCACGGCCTGGCCCGCATCGATGAAATACGGCACGCCGGCCGCGCGCGCCACCTGGCCCAGGGCGGCAGCRTCGTTGATGAGGCCGCCATTGGCGGGCAGCCAGGTCAACGAGATCCAGCGCACGCGCTCGTCAATCAGCGCCGCGCTGGCCTCGACGTCGACGCTGCCGTCTTCACGGCAGGGCAGCACCTCGACGCTGGCACCGCTGCGCTGGTAGGTCGCCAGATTGCCGCCCCATTCCTGGCGACCGACCAGGATGCGGTCGCCGTGGCGCACCGGCGTCTTGTGCGTGAAGGCCGACCAGGCCGCGCCAAAGGCGGCCGAACCGCTGCTGAGAAAGGCAACCTCGTCCGTGCCAGCGTTCAACAGCCGTGCGGCGTCCTCGCGCAGGCGCTGCAGTTGGGGCGCGACCGCGTCCCCGGCCTCCATCGGCCCGAGGCGAGATTCCAGCGCCAGATGTGCCTGCAGGGCCGCGAGTGCCGCCGCCGACATCGGCGAGGCGCCCGCATGGTTGAGCAGCAGGTGTTCGATCACGACACCAGCTCCACCAGCGCCTCGACCTCCACCGCCGCACCCGCCGGCAGGCTGGCCACACCGATGGCCGCGCGCGCATGCCGGCCCCGCTCCCCCAGAGCTGCCACGACGAGGTCAGAGGCACCGTCGGCCACGGTGCTGTGTTCGGTGAAGCCCGGCGACGAAGCGATGAACACGCCCAGGCGCAGCACCTGGCGCACGCGGCCCAGGTCGCCACCGACAGCCGCGTCCAGCACGGCCAGCAGCTTCAGCGCGGCGACCTCGGCCTCGGCGTGGCCGGCTGACGCGTCCAGCGCGCCGCGACCGGGCGTACCGATCTGGCCGGCAATGACGAGCAGGCCTTTGCCTTCGCGGTGGTGCAGATAGTTCGCAGCAGGTTCGCCGAGGTCGGGCAGGGTGTGGCCGAGGCTGGCCAGGCGGTCTTGCAAGGTGGTCATGGCTTGAGCAGCAATTTGCCCTGCGTCGCACGCGACGCGAGCAGTTCATGGGCGCTGGCCGCGTCGGCCAACGGGAATTCGGCGTGTATGCGCAGCTGCACGGCACCACTCAGCAACGCATCGAACACCGTCTCCGCCCGTGCGCGGCGCTTGGCCGCATCGGGCAGGAAGTGGGGCAGCACGGGCCGCGTCAGCGTCAGGCTCTTCTTCTGCAGCGCCAGCACGTCGACCGGCTCGGGCTGGCCGCTGGCCGCGCCGAAAAGCACGAGATGGCCGCCCATGCGCAGCACATCCAGGCTGCCGGCGAAGGTCGAGCGGCCGACCGAATCAAAGACGACGGCGACGCCGCGGGCGGCGGACACCCAGTCGCTGTCCGCCAGCAGCGGCGCGGCACCCAGGCCGCGCAGCCAGTCGGCCTTGGCAGCGTTGGACACCGTGCCGAAGACCGGATGGCCGCGTGCAATCAGCCACTGCACCAGCCAGCCGCCCACACCGCCGGCCGCGGCATGCACGAGGACGGGCTCGCGCGCCGGCAGCCGCGCGACGTCGTCGAGCAGCATCGCCGCCGTCAGGCCATGCTCCAGCGCCGCAGCGGCGTCACGCAACGACAGCGCATCGGGCACGCGCACCAGATGCTCCAGCGGCACGGCGAGATGGCTGGCATAGGCACCTTGCACGCCGGTCGTGAAGGCGACGCGATCACCGAGCTGGAACTCGGCGCCTGGCGTGACGTCGACGATCTCGCCCGCCCCCTCCAGGCCGAGGCGCCAGGGCAGGCTGATGTTGGGATAGCGGCCTTCGCGCTGGTAGAGGTCGACGAAGTTGATGCCGGCGTAGTCGATGCGCACGACCGCCTGGTCGGGCATGGCCTCCGGCATCGGCAGCTGCTGCAATTCCAGCACCTCGGAGCCACCGAACCGGTGGACAAGAATGGCTTGTGCGGGCATGGCTTTGATCTCCAGCGTTAACGTCGCGCCACTGTCGGCCCCACCCGCCCGCCACACCAGCGAGGCTTTGGCACACCGGCTGTGCCGATTTCTCAACACCATGCGCGAACGCCTGCCACCCCTCTTTTCCCTGCAAGCCTTCGAGGCCGCCGCCCGCCTGGGCAATTTCAGCCGCGCCGCCGCCGAGCTGCATCTGACGCCCGGCGCCATCAGCCGCCAGGTGCGCCAGCTGGAAGACTGGTGCGGCCAGACCCTGTTCGAGCGCGTGGGCAACCAGATGCGGCTGACGGCCGAGGGCCGCGAGCTGCTGGCGCGCCTGGGCGGGCCGCTCGCGGCCCTGCACGAGGCGGTCTACCCCGAGCCAGAAGAGGCACGCACGACGCTGCAGATCGCCACGCTCGGCTCGCTGGCGCGTGCCTGGCTGCTGCCGCGGTTGCACGGCTTCATCGCGGCCGCGCCGACGGTGCGCCTCATCGTGCAGACCGACTACGCGCTGGTGCGCCCGGCGCCACGTGTGGCCCTGGTGGCACTGCGCCATGGCCGGCCGGCTGATGGCGGCGAGGTTCTGTTTGAGGACCGGTTGCTGGCCGTGGCCGCACCGGCATTGGCCCAGCAGTTGGGCTCTGATGCCGCGCGCTGGCCGGCCGCCCGCCTGCTCAGCCACGTGACCGGCGACGCGCCGCTGTGGCAGGCCGCGGCCGGTGCCACCGCTCAAGCCGAAGGGCCGGCCTTCAACGATGCCGGCGTCACGCTGGACGCGGCCGAGGCCGGCCTGGGTGTGGCGGTCACGCGCCTGTCGCTGGCGCTGCCGCGGCTGCGCGTGGGCACGCTGGTGCAGGCGCACGCGCTGCTGCTGCCGTCGCCGCGCGCCAACCTGCTCGTTGTGCGCGAGGACGCCGCCGCCCTGCCCGTCGTGAAGCGCTTCGCGGCCTGGTTGCGCCAGGAGGCTGCACAAACGGCCGCCGACTTGAAAGCCTACGCACCGGCCTGAACTGACCCCGATGAGCCAGGCCGGACTGTTCGACGATCTTGCGCCGTCGCCGGGCGCACTGCCCGCCGGCTTGCGCTACGACGCAGGCTTTCTGTCCGCCAGCGAAGAAGCGACCCTCATCGCCATCGTGCAGGCGCTGCCGCTGCAGGAAGCGAAGTACAAGAGCTATACCGCACGCCGCCGCGTCGTCAGTTTCGGCGGCCAGTTCGATTACGACAGCAACGAACTGCGGCCGTCGTCACCCCTCATCGCCGAGCTGCACCCGCTGCGCGAGCGGGTCGCCCGCTGGGCTGGTGTCGACGCACAAGCCCTCGTGCATGTCCTCGTGGCCGAGTACGCGCCCGGTACACCGCTGGGCTGGCATCGCGACGTGCCGGATTTCGAGGACGTCTTCGGCGTGTCGCTGGGCAGTGAGGCGCTGCTGCGTTTCAGGCCCTATCCGCCACACAACCCGAAGCGCGAGGACATCATCAAGCTGAACGTCGAACCGCGCTCCGTCTACGCACTGCAGGGCGCGGCGCGCTGGGGCCGGCAGCACAGCGTGGCGCCGGTGGACGCCCTGCGCTGGTCGATCACGTTCAGGACTGCGCGGCAGAAGTCACGCCCGCCGGCATGACGCCCCAGGGGCTGCGGCATGAGAATCGAGCGGACATGCAGCTTCCCTCCCGCCTGCGGCGCCAACTGCTGGCGCTTCCCCTCGCCGCCGCGCTACCCGCCGCGCTGTCGCCAGCCCATGGTGCCGGCCCACCGCTGACGCTGCGACTGCCCGACCCCAATGCCTACAGCGCTCACGGCGACTTCTTCATCGAGGCGTTGAAGCTGGCCCTGAGCAAGACGGGCGACGGCGAGCCGGCGCCCGTCCTGGTTCACGCGGCACCTGACCTGCCACGGCCGCGCATGCGCCAGATGCTGCAGGACGGCCTGCTGGACCTGATGTGGAGCACGACGACACCCGAGCGCGAGGCGCAGGCGCTGCCGGTGCGCTTCAACCTGCTCAAGGGCATCAACGAGCTGCGCTTCCTGCTCGTCCGGGCCGCCGACCTCTCCACCCTGCGATCGGTGCGCGCGCTGGAGGCGCTGCGCCGCTTTCGCGCCGGCGCGGGCACCTACTGGAGCGACGCGCAGATCCTGCGGGCCAATGGCTTCATCGTCGAGACGGCGACCAAATCCGAGCTGCTGTTCCGCATGCTCAAGGCCGGCCGCTTCGACTTCATCCCGCGCACCCGCGAAGAAATCGACGCCGAGCTGCTGCAATTCACCGACCAGGGCTTCGCCGAGCTGCCAGGCGTGGCGCTGCAATACAAGCAGCCGCTGTACTTCTTCGTGGCGCGCGACAAGCCGCAGCTGGCCGAGCGGCTGATGCGCGGGTTGAGCCTGGCGGCGGCCGACGGCAGCTTCGACACCCTCTTCATGGCCGAACCCGGGCTGAAGACCGCGCTGATGCAGCTGCGCGGCTACACGGGGCTGCGGCTGCAGCTGAAGGCGCTGGATTAGGGCGCGCTCGCCGCCTTGGCCGGCAGCGCCTCCACCTTCTCCACCTTGGGGTCATCCCAGGTCCCGGTGATGTGGAACTCGCGCGTGTTGGCCGCGGCCACCGGGCGGCTCAGGATGAGCTGGGCCAAAAAGGCGCCGAGCGCGATGGCCGGGTTGATGGCCGCATAGGCGAGCGACGCACCGCCGGCCGACACCTCAGGCACGACGACGACGCGCAGCTTCTGCGTCTCGGCCGCCAGGTCGGTGCTGCCGTCCACCAGCACGGCCGCCTGCAGGCCGCGGATGCGGATGTTGTCGCTGCGGGCCACGCCGGCGGTGATCTTGACGTCGCCGGTCACGCCGTCGAATGTGAAGCCCTCGGCAAAGACGTCGCGGAAGTCCAGCAGGAAGCGGCGCGGCAATGATTGCAGGCTCAGCACGCCAAGCAGCCGCCCGACACCGGGCTCGGCCTTCAGGAAAGTGCCCGTGTCGAGCTGGATGTTCAAGGCGCCCGCCATGCTGGCGTAGTGCGGGGCCAGCGGTGAGCCGTCCCAGCCGACCTGGCCGGCCAGCACGCCCTTGCCGCCGCGCAGCACGGGGGCGTCCTTCTGGCCCTGGCCGAGGCGCTCCAGCAGCTTGCCGGCGTCGGCGATGTCGAGCTTCCAGTCGAGCTGGGTGCGGCGCCGGGCGTTGCCGTCGCCACCCCAGTGGCCGGTGGCCATCAGCGTCGCCTCGGGAGAGTGGATCTGCAGCTTCTCCAGCTTCCAGTCACGCGCGGCGGCCGGCGCGTGGGCCAGCACCTCCAGCCGGCCCAGACGCTTGCCGCGCAGCTCGAAGTCGTCGACCGCGATGTCCAGCGACGGCAGCGGGCCGCTTCCCGCGTCGGTCTTGCCCGGATCGATGAGCTCGCTGACCGACTCGGCTTCCTGGCGCGGCAGCGACAGCCGGGTCAGCCGTGCCTGCACGGCGTCGATCTGCCCGCCCTTGACGCCCTTCAGGTCGATGCGGCCGGAGAGCTGCTCGGCGTCGATGTTGACGCGCCAATTGGCGCCCTCGCGCGCCACCACCGCGGACGCGCGGCCAAGCTGGCGGCCACCGACCTTCAGCGCCTGGCTGCGCAGCGAGATCTGGCTGGGCAGCAGGCCCGCGTCGTCAGCACCCTCGCCGCCGCTGCCACCGCTGCCACCACCCGCCAACCCGCCCAGGCGCTGCTGCCAGGCGTCCAGGTCCAGGGCCGCGACATTGACCTGCAGCAGCACGCCGGTGGCCGGCAAGGCCGGCAACTTGTCTTGCACGGCCAGGGCGCCACGCAGCACCTGGGAGCTGGGGCCGGAGATATCGCGCTGCAGCTGGGCCTGCAACAGCGGCGCTGCGGGGGTGCCGACTTCGAGGCGCAGCTCGTCGCGGCCGGCGGCGGTAGGCGTCATCAACAGGCGCAGCGGCAGCACCGCATCGGCCTCCTTGTGGCCGGGCGCGGGCAGGTCCAGGGCCAGGCCCTGCAGATTGCTGGTGACGCTGAGTTCGCTCTGGCCGTCCCGGGGAATAGCGAGCTGGAAGCGGTAGGCGGCTTGGCCGCTGGCCGCCTGCGCCAGGCGGGTGACAGCGCCCAGCTCCGTGGCGCGGCGCAGGCCCTCGGCCGTGGCCTGGCCCTGCACGGCGAAGCGCATGCCGCCGTCGCGCTGGGTACCGCCCTCGATGCCGGCGTCGCCGCCGAGCAGGCGGGCCGTCATGCCGGTCAGCTGCAGGCCCTTGCGGTCGAAGTCGACCCGGCCACGTGCGCCGCTGAGCGCCGGCAGCTCGGGGCGCAGCTTGAGGTCGACGCCACCGAGCTGGAGCTGGCCTTTGACCGCCGTCTGGTGGGTGTCGTCCAGCGGGATGGTGATGCCAAGCTTGAGCCCGACCGGGCCCTGGGCTGTCGTGGTGCTCAGCGCATGGCCCAGCCACTCGTCCAGCGGCGAAGCGCGCACGAAGCGCAGCAGGTCGGCGCCGGCGCCGCGGCCGTTGCCGTCCAGCTGCAGCACGCGGGCATGGTGCAGGTCCTTGATACCACCGTTGACACCACTGAGTTCATAGCCCAGCACCTTGGCATGGCCGTCCTTGATCTCCATGCCGGCGCGCTCGAAGATCAGCTCGGCATCCACGCCCTCCATGGCCGGCCAGTTGCCGCCGTTGTCGCTCGGCGGCACATAGGCCAGCGTGACGTTCTGGGCCTGGGTAGCCACACGGAAGATGCCGAGGGATCTGGGGGCCGCGAAAGGGAAGTCGCTCAGCTCGCCCTTGAGCCGCACGCTGACGTTGCGCGCCTCGCCGCCGAGGATGGCACGCGACACATAGCTGCGCGTGGCTGGCAGGCGCTGCGGGATGTAGCGGGCCACGCGCGTGGCCTCCACGCGCTGCACGCGGCCGCTGAGGTCCAGGAAGCCCGGCGTGGTGGCACCGGCCGCGCGCCGCCAGGTGACATCGAACTCGCCGCTCAGATCGGGCGTCTGCAGTTGCAGCTCGTGCAGCTTCAGCTCGACCTCGCCGGGCGTCTTGCCCTTGGCTTGGCTGTCGGGCTGGGGCAGCTTCCAGGTCAGCTGTGTGGACAGCCGCGTGATCGGCAGGTGCGGGTCCTCGAACAGGCCCGGCAGCTCGACCTCGCCCTGGTGCACGGCCAGCTTGGCAGTGCCGCCACGCTCATTGGCGTCGAGTTCCAGGCTGGCGCCGTGCAGCCCGGGGCGGCCGAGGTGGTCCTCCTGCGCGCCGGCCTTGGCGGCCACGGCCAGGCCGTCGATCTGCGCCTTGACACGGTAGCTGCGCGGCGCGTCCAGTGCGCCCTGCCATTGGCCGCTGAGGGCCGTCAGCACGCCGCGCGGCTCCAGCTCGTCGAGCAGCTGGTGCGCGCGCTCGCCAAGAGGCAGGCGCTGAGCAATCTGGGCCATCAGCGCAAAGTCCAGGCGCTGGGCGTTGACCTCGCCACCCAGCACCTCGTCGGCCTTGCCGAGCTGCAGGGTGACACCCCAGTCCGAACGCGGCCAGACGACGCCGTCACCGCTGACAAAGCCAAGCTGCCGGGCCTGCACGCTCAAGGCGCCTTTGGCGCGGGCCAGGTCCAGTCGGCCCTGGATGTGGTCCAGGTCCAGCTCGGGGGCTGATTCGAGCAACCTCAGGCGTACCGAGCGCAATGCCAGGTCCAGCGTCGCCGCCACCGGCTGGCCGTCCTTGATCTGGCCCCAGGCGCGCACGGCACCGTCGCCCTCGCTGAGCTGGAAAGGCAGGTCGACATGGCGCTTCAACTGGCTCAGGTCGGCGCGCGGCAGCTCGGCATAGAGCTGGCCGCTCCAATGCTGGAATTCGCCGGGGCGCTTGAGCAGGCTCTGGGTGAACTGGCCACGCAGCGTGAAGCGCCGGCCCCAGTCGGCGGGCGGCGTGGCGTCCAGGCGCAGGTCGTGGCGGCGCAGGCCGTTGCGCATGACGAAGTTCAGCGCCGACAGCTCCAGCGGCCGGGTGTCGGCGCGCTTCTCGTCCACCCAGCGCACCCGGCCGTTGACGATGGCCAGCTCGGGCTGGCTGAACAGCCAGTCCATGCCGGCTTCGGTGGTGCCGGCGTCGGTCTTTTCGGCCTCGTCCAGGCCCAGCCCGGCGATGAAGATGCGGCCTTGGGCGTCGCGGCGGATGATGAGTTCGGGCGCGTCGACGAGCAGCTGCGAGAAACGCGGCTCCAGCGCGAGCAGGGACTGGGCCGACAGCACAGCCGCGACGCGCGGCAGGCGCAGGGCCGGGCGGCCGGCGGCGTCGAGCACCTGCACATCGCCCAATTCCATGCGCGGCAGCCAGCCACTGGATTCGACGCTGATGCGGCCGATGCGCAGCTCTACCCCCAAAGCCTTTGAGGCTTCCTTTTCCAGCCAGGGGCGCCAGTCATTGGCGTGCGGGAGAATGGCCCAGTGCAATACAGCCCAGGCCATCACCCCCAAAGCCCACAGCAGGGCCAGAACCAGCAGCGCCCAGCGCAGGCTGTGCCAGCACAGGCGCAAGGGCCAGCGCGAGGCGCGGGTGCAGCGGTGGAGGGCGGCCGAGAGGAAGTCAGACACGTTGTCTTGGGGCACGTGGAGAAGAACCGGCCGGCAGGCAATCTAGCACAGGGTCATGAGCGCACTGTTTCCCGTTCTTGCTGAGCACAGCCGCTATGTGCAGCGGGTTCGCCGCCGYTATGCGGCCGAGCTGGCGCTGCTGCAACCGGGCCTGCCCGACCGGGCCGTCATTGCCGCACTGATCGAGACATTGGCCGCGGATCGGTCGTTGGGAAGCGCCTTGCGCGTCGCTCGCCACCTGGTGCTGGAGCGCCTGGCGGTGCTGGACATCGAACAGGGCGCCACCGTGGAGGATGTCACGCTGGCCATGACGCACCTGGCCGAGGTGACGCTGGACAAGGCGCTGGCCGACGCGCGCACCGAGCTGGATGCCATCCACGGCGAGCCGCGCACCGCGGAGGGCGGCGACATCGCCTTCTGGGTGCTGGGCATGGGCAAGCTCGGCGCCCGCGAGCTGAATGTCTCGTCCGACATCGACCTGATCTACGTTTACGAAGACGACGGCCAGACGCAAGGTTCACGGCCTGTCAGTGCCCACGAATACTTCTCCAGCGTGGCCAAACGGCTCTACACGCTGATCGGCGACGTGACCGACGACGGCCAGGTCTTTCGCGTCGACCTGGCGCTGCGCCCCAACGGCAAGAGCGGCCCGCCGGTCGTCAGCCTGGGCATGCTGGAGGAGTATTTCCTCGTGCAGGGCCGCGAGTGGGAGCGCTTTGCCTGGCTGAAGAGCCGCGTTGTCGCGCCGCTGTCGGGCATGGGCGCGCCGGGCGACGCCCGCACCCTGCAGTTGCGCAACCTCGTCACGCCCTTTGTCTACCGCCGCTACCTGGACTACGGCGTCTTCGAAGGCCTGCGCCAGCTGCACGGCAAGATCCGCAGCGAGGCCAAGGCCCGCGCGGCCGGCCGGCCCGAGCGCGCCAACGACGTCAAGCTGTCGCGCGGCGGCATCCGCGAGATCGAGTTCATCGTGCAGCTGCTGCAGGTGGTGCGCGGCGGCCAGTTCCCGGAGATCCGCACCCGCTCCACCGTCAAGGCGCTGGCCCAGCTGGCGGCCGGCGGGCTGATGAAGGCCGAGACGGCGCACAAACTCAGCGAGGCCTATGTCTTCCTGCGCCGCGTCGAGCACCGCATTCAGTTCCTGGACGACCAGCAGACCCATTGCCTGCCGCAGGGCGATGCCGACCTGGCGTGGATTGCCGCGTCGCTCGGATTGAAATGTTCGCGCGAGGCCTGCGAGCTGTTTGAAATGCTCGGCGAGGTGCGCGAGCTGGTCGCGACCGAGTTCGACGCGCTGCTGCACGAAGGCGGCAAGCCCAAGGGCGGCTGCAAGGGCGGCCAGTGCGGCGGGCCCAAGCCCGCCGTCGATGGCGAGGACTTCCTGGCCGGCCTGCCGCCGGAGCTGGCCACGGCCGTGCGCGCCCTGGCCGACACGCCACGCGTGCAGGGCCTGCGCGAGGAATCGCGCCAGCGCCTGGCCAAGCTCTTCCACCGCGCAGCGCAAGCCGTGGCGGCCGACGAATGCTCGCTGGACGCGGCGCTGCGCTTTGTCGACTGGGTCGGCCCGCTGCTGCGCCGCGAGAGTTACCTGGCCCTGCTCGTCGAGCGCCCGGCCGTGCAGCAACGCYTGCTGCGCCTGCTGGRCCTGGCGCGCTGGCCCATGCGCTACCTGATGCAGCACCCCGGCGTCATCGACGAACTCGCCGACCCGCTGCTGCTGACCGCCCGCTTCGACCGCGAGGCCTTCATCACCGACCTGCTGGAGCGCGAGCAGGGCTGGGAGCGCAGCGGCGAGGCCGACGAAGAGGCCCTGCTGGACACGCTGCGCCGCGCCCACCATGCGGAAGTCTTTCGCACGCTGGTGCGCGACGTCGAGGGCCGCATCACGGTCGAGCAGGTGGCCGACGACCTCAGCCTGCTTGCCGACGCGGTGCTGCAGATCGCCATTACCTGGGCCTGGGCGCGTTTTGGCAAGGCGCATCGCCCGCAGCCGCGCCTGGCCGTCATCGCCTACGGCAAGCTGGGTGGCAAGGAGCTGGGCTATGGCGGCGACCTGGACGTCGTCTTCGTCTTCGACGACGAGGACGAGAACGCAGCCGAGATCTACGGTGCCTTCGTGCGCCGCCTCATCACCTGGCTGACGCTGCGCACCGCTGCCGGCGAGTTGTTCGACATCGACACCGCCCTGCGGCCCAATGGCAATTCGGGGCTGCTGGTCACGTCGCTGGCGCACTTCGAGGCCTACCAGACCGGCCGGGGCAGCAACACGGCGTGGACCTGGGAACACCAGGCCATCACGCGGGCGCGCTTTTGTGCCGGCAATGCCGAGCTGGCCGAGCGCTGCGAGAGCGTGCGCCGCCAGGTGCTGACGGCGCCGCGCGACGCGCAGGCGCTGAAGACCGAGGTGCAGGCCATGCGCGAGAAGGTGCGCGCGGCGCGGCCCGTGAAAGACGGTCTCTTCGACGTCAAGCACAGCGAGGGCGGCATGATGGACGCCGAGTTCGCCGTGCAGTTCCTGGTGCTGGCGCATTCGGCGACGCACCCGCAGTTGCAGGACGACCTTGGCAACATCGCGCTGCTGCGCATTGCGGAGTCAGCCGGTCTGCTGCCGGCCGGCGTGGGTGTCGCGGCGGCCAACGCCTACCGCGAGCTGCGCCGCGTGCAGCACAAGGCGAGGCTGGATGAGCAGTCCACGGCGCTGGACGCCGAAGCCGCCGCCCCGCTGGCCGCGCACCGGGACGCCGTGCGCGCGCTATGGCAAGCCGTGTTTGGCTGATGCTGTGCGCGGCGCTGGCCGCGCTGTCCCTGCTGGCCTGGCCGCTGCCGCGCGAGGCGCTGGACTGGCAGCCAGCCCTGGCCGGCGCACATCCCTGGCGCGCTGTCACAGCCGCCTTTGTTCACTGGACGCCTATTCACCTGGGCGCCAATCTCGCCGGCTGTGCCGCCCTGGCCCTGCTCGGCTGGCGTGCCACGATGGGATCGAGCGAAGCCCTGGCCGCCCTGATCGCCCTGCCGCTGACCCAACTCGGCCTGCTGCTGCGCCCCGAGTTGCTGCACTACGGCGGGCTGTCAGGCGAGCTGCATGCGCTGGTAGCCATCGCGGCGATGGCTTTGCTCACGCGCGGGGGTCGCGAACGCTGGGTTGGCGCCGGCATTGCGCTCGGTCTCGTCAGCAAACTCTTCCTTGAACACCCGCTCGGCCCCGTGCTGCGCGACACGCCGGGATTCGACTTTCCCGTGGCGCCGTTTGCTCACCTGACGGGCGCTGTCGCCGGCGCGCTGGCCTGGCGGCTGACAATGCGCCGATCTGACAAATAAAACCTGAGGACGCCCCATGGGACGTGAAGCCAGTTGTACCGCCCGCGTCGGCGCCGAGACCGAAGAGGTCACCGCCCTGCTCGAATCCACCACCGTCGTGCTGCGCGGCGCCATCAAGCGCAAATGGGATATTGCCGCGCTGCAGAACCTGCGCGTCGAAGGCGAGGAGCTGCGCTTCGAAGCCGGCGAAAACGGGGAAGAGGCCGTGGCCCTGGTGCTGGGCGAGAAGGAGGCCGGCAAGTGGTTGAAGAAGCTGCAGACGCCGCCGCCCACGCTGGCCGCCAAGCTCGGTGTCAGCGCCGACAACCCCGCCCTGCTGATCGGGCCCACGGTCGGCACGCTGGACCCGGCCCTGGCCGAGGCCCTGGCCGGCGGCATCACGACCAATCTGCGCGAGGCGCGCATGCTGGTGGCCGTGCTGAGCAACCCGTCCGAACTGCCGCGCATGGCGGAGTTCCATGCCGACATGATCTGCAAGACGGTCTGGGTCGTGCACCCCAAGGGCCCGGAAGCCAGCCCGTCGGACACCGAGGTGCGCCTGGCCATGCGCAACTGGGGCTATGTGGACAACAAGACCAGCGCGGTGTCGGACAAGCTGACGGCGACGCGCTATGTGCTGACCCAGCCGCCCGCCAAGAAGCGCGTGCGCAACAGATAGACCGGCGCTAGATGACGTTGGCCTCGATCAGAGGCCGTCCGTCCAGCAGCCGCTGCGGCGTCAATGCATCGATCAAAGGCGCATCCAGGCCCGCGATCAGCCGGGCCATCGAATGGCCTACCGCCGGCGACTGCTGCATGCCGTGGCCCGAGAAGCCGCAGGCCGTGAAGGCATTCGCATAACCCGGCAATCGGCCGGCCAGGCCGTTGTGGTCGAAGGCGTTCATCTCGTAGTAGCCGGCCCAGGCCGAGCGCACGCGCAGCGCCTCGAGCGCCGGCACGCGGGCGGCCAGCGTCGGCCACAACAGTTCATCGAAGAGGCCATGGTCGATGTCGTGCAGCGGCGCTTCGTCGGCGTCGTCCCCGCGCGGCGGGCCACCGGCCAGGATCAATGAACCCTCCGTGCGGAACCAGAAGCCGCTGGGGTCGATGACCAAGGGGCAGCCGGGCAAGGTGGCCGGCGTTTCCAGCACGAAGACATCGCGCTTCTTGGCGCTGACCGGCAGCGTGAAGCCGAGGGCCGCGCCCAGCGGCGCACTCCAGGCGCCGGCCGTGATGACAAAGGCTTCGCCACCCACACGCGAGCCGTCTGAGCAGCGCACCGCGGTGACGTGGTCGCCAGTGGCGTCGAAGCCCACCGCCTCCGCTTCGACAAAGCGCACACCGCAGGCCTTGGCCTTGCGCCGGAAGGCACGATGCAGAGCCGGTCCGTCGAACCAGCCCTCGCCGCTCAGGCCCAGCGATCCGAGCACGATGTCGTCGACGGCCAGCCAGGGGAAGCGCGCAACAAGCTCGGCCGGGCTCAGCAGCGCGACATCCACGTTCTGGGCGCGCTGCAGCGCATGCACCTCGCGCAGCGTCGCGGCACCTGCCTCGGTCGCGAGATAGAGATAGCCCGGCTCGACCAGGCCGATGGCGGGCCTGTCGTCCGCCGTCGCCAGCTCGTCCGCCGCGCGGCGCAGGAAGTCGATGCTCCATCTGGACAGGGCCATGTTGACGGGCTGCGAGAACTGCTGGCGAATGGAACTCAGCGACAGCGAGCTGGAAGCTTGCGCATAGGAGGCATCGCGCTCGACGACGGTCACCGCCGCGCCATGGTCGCGGGCCAGGAAGCAGGCCGTGGCGGCGCCCATGATTCCCCCGCCAATGATGGTCACCTTGAACATGCTGGCAGCATAGGGGCCATGAGCTCTCCGATCAGCCGCCAGACCCATCTCGATCCCCGCGCCGTTTCATTGCTGCTGTTGTGCTGCTTCCTGTGGGGCATCAACCAGGTGGCCGCCAAGGCCGCACTGACCGAGATCTCGCCGCTCTGGCAGGCGGGGCTGCGCTCGGCTGTGGCGGGCCTGCTGGTGTGGCTGTGGTCGATGTCGCGCGGCATCCGCCTGTTCGAGCGTGACGGCAGCTTGGGCGGCGGCCTGCTGGCCGGCCTGCTGTTTGCGGCCGAGTTCGGCTGCATCTTTGTCGGCTTGCAATACACCAGCGCCTCGCGCATGGTGGTCTTCATCTATCTGGCGCCCTTCGTCGTCGCCCTGGGCATGCCGTGGATCGCGCGCGGTGAGGCGCTGTCGGCGCGGCAGTGGCTGGGTCTGGTGCTGGCCTTCGGCGCCATGGCTTTCGCGTTCGCGGAAGGCTTCTCGGCGCCGGGCACGCCGATGCAATGGTGGGGCGACGCCCTCGGCGTGGCGGCCGCCGTGCTGTGGGGCGGCACGACGCTGGCCATCCGTGCCACCAAGCTGAGTTCGGCGCCGGCCGAGAAGACCCTGCTCTACCAGCTCGGTGTTTCGGCCCTGGCGCTGTGCGCCGCGGCTCTGGTCGCCGGCGAACCCCTGCCCCTGCACTGGTCACCGCGCCTGTTGGGTCTGTTCGGCTTCCAGGCCATCATCGTCACCTTTGCCAGCTATCTGGTCTGGTTCTGGCTGATCCGCCATTACGCGGCCACCAAGCTGTCCGTCTTCACCTTGAGCACGCCGCTGTTCGGCCTGCTGGCGGGCGCGTTGCTGCTGGGCGAGGGCATCAGCGCCCGCCTCGTCGCGGCCCTGGCGGCGTTGGCGGTGGGCATCGTGCTGGTGAATCGATAGGGAAATGCTGAGCAAGCCCTTCCCGCTGTCGCCACCGCGCTAGAGCCGCAGCGCCGCTCTGCATAGACTGCGGCATTCACCAGGAGACCTCCCCATGATCACCCTCTGCGGCATCCCGCTCTCGAACTACTACAACAAGGTCAAGCTGGCCCTGCTGGAAAAGGACATCCCCTTCAGCGAGGAATACATCAAGACGCATTCCCATGCCGAGGACGTGCTGAGCTGCTCGCCGCTGGGCAAGGTGCCTTTCATCAAGACGCCGCATGGCCCGCTGTGCGAAAGCCAGGCCATCGTGGAATACCTGGAGGCGGCCTATCCCGAGACGCCCCGGCTGATCCCCGCCCATCCCTACGAGGCGGCCAAGGTGCGCGAGCTCATCACCTACGTCGAGCTGCACCTGGAGCTGGTCGCGCGCGAGCTGTATGCCGAGGCCTTCTTCGGCGGCGAGGTCAGCGACGGCACCAAGAAGCGCGTGGCCCGCGTGCTGCCCGAGAACATCGCCGCCTTCAAGCGCCTGGCCAGGTTCGGCCCCTATCTGGCCGGTGACAGCTTCACGCTGGCCGACTGCGCCGGCTGGGTCAGCCTGCCATTAGTGGGCATGGCGACCAAGATCATCTATGGCGAAGACCTGCTGCAGGCCGGCGGTGTGGACTGGAAGCCCTATGCCAAGCTGATCGGCGAGCGCCCGCATGCCATCAAGGTGGCGGCCGACCGCAAGGCCGACCAGGACCGCTCACTGGCGGCCAATCGAGCCTGAACACGCCCCTGCCTTGACCGCCGCGCACATCGAGGTCGAACTGAAGTTCCTCGTGCCGGCGTCGTCCCGCGCGGCGCTGGCGGCCGAGCTTGGCGCACGCGGCGCGGCGCGGCGCGTCTCGCTGATCGACGCCTATTTCGACACGCCCGACCGGCACCTCGCTCGCGCCGGGCTGGCTTGGCGCATGCGCCGTGAAGGCCGGCGCTGGGTGCAAGGGCTGAAGGCCGCGCGCGGTGGTGCGCTGGAGCGCTTCGAGCACGAGGTCGTCCGCCCCGATGCCAGCCCGGACCCGCAGGCGCATGCCGGCACGCCGACCGGCCAACAGCTGATCGAGCTGCTGGAAAAGGCCAAGGCCGATGGCCAGGAGGCGGGCCAGCGCTTCCAGCTCCAGCAGCGGCGCCTGATACGCCGCGTGCACACGCGCGGCGCCGTTGTCGACATCGCGCTGGACGAGGGCCGGCTGACGGCCGGCGCCGCAGTGCAGAAGTTTCGCGAGATCGAGTTCGAACTGGTGTCGGGCTCGCCGGTGGCAATGCTGGGCCTGGTCGAGCGCTGGCGGCGGCGCTTCGGCCTCGTCTACGACCCGCGCAACAAGGCCGAGCGCGGCCATCACCTCGTGGCCGGTTCGCCCCATCCACCGCTGCGCAAGGCCAAATCACCTCGCTATGACAAGGCATCCAGCGCGCTGGATGCCTTCGGCGCCGTGTTCGATGAATGCCTGGCCCACCTCAACCGCAATGCCATCGGCCTGGCCGACGGCGATCCCGAGCTGCGCGCCGAGCATGTGCACCAGGCCCGCGTCGGCATCCGCCGCCTGCGCAGCGCGCTGCGGGCCTTCCGTGGCTGGGTGGCCGAGCCACCGGCCGGGCTGGTGGATGGCTTGCGCCGGCTGTTCGCCGAACTCGGCAAGGCGCGCGACAGCGATGTGCTCGCCAGCGGTGTCGTCGCCGAACTCAAGCAGGCCGGTGCGCCGCCACTGGCCCTGCCCGCCGGCAGCGCCGCGCCTGACCTCGCCGCGTTGATCCGCAGCGACGAGACGCAGCACCAGCTGCTGGCCTGGATCTCGTGGCGCGCCGGCCTTCAGCCCCTCGCCGAGCCGCAGGATGCGCTGCAGCGCCTGGCGCGCAAGCGGCTGCGCCGCTGGCACAAGAGGCTGGTGGACGGCTGCCGCCGCTTCGAGGAGCTCGAGCCCACGGCCCTGCATACGCTGCGCAAGCACGCCAAGCGCCAGCGCTATGCGCTCGAGTTCTTCGCTCCGCTGCTGCCGCACAAACGCGCCGCCCGTCATCTGCAGGCCCTGGCCGCGGCCCAGCAGGCACTGGGTGAGATCAACGACCTCGTTGTCGCGCGCGATCGCTACCAGGCCCTGGTGACTGCCGACCCTGCCGCCTGGTTCGCCGTCGGCTGGCTGACCGCACGCCTCGCCGAGGCCCGCGAGCGGGCGCGCGACGAGCTGGGCCATCTGGCCGCCGTCGAGCCGCTGCCGCGCTGATGCCGCGGCCGCGGGAGCGCTCGGTCAGCACGCTCTCGCGCCGTCCTACACACAAAAGCCGCAACGCGGCGAAAACTGGGCCTTCGCCACCAAGGAGCCGACCGTGATTCGCAAGCTCGGCAGCGGCCAGTACCGCCTTTACTCTCGCAAGCCCGATCCACAGACCGGCAAGCGCAGGAACCTGGGCACGTTTGACACACGCGAACAGGCCGAAAAACACGAGCGCGAGGTGCAGTACTTCAAGCGGCATTGACTGGAGGAGAAACCATGGAACCCTTGCAAACTGACGCCGGAAACACCGGCTGGGTCACAGGCTGGATGGTGCTGCGGGTGAAGCAGGAGCTTCCCGGCGATTTCGTCAGCATCCATGCGCACGCCGCCGAGGCGCAAGCCGCGGCCCACCAGCGCGGCCCCGGCCATCAGGTCTTTCACGGCAGGTATCACGCGGCGGGCGGCGAGTTCTTCGTTGACTAGCCCGGCGACGACAGCTTGAGCCCGGCGATGCCGGCCACGATCAGTGCGATGCTGAACAGCCGCGCCGGGTTGGCCGGCTCGCCGAGCAGGAAGATGCCCAGGATCACGGTGCCGACCGCACCGACGCCCACCCAGACGCCATAGGCCGTGCCCACTGGCAGCGACTTCATCGCGATGCCCAGCAACCAGAGGCTGGCCACCATGCAGGCCGCCGTTGCCACGCTGGGCCAGGGCTTGGTGAAGCCGTCGGTGTATTTCAGGCCGATGGCCCAGCCGACCTCGAACAGGCCGGCGATGACGAGAATGATCCAGGCCATCCGTTTTCCTCTGGAGAGATGCGCCGCGGATTCTGGCCGCGCTTGAATCCCCGGGGCCACGTGGGGTTGCCTTAACCTAGCAGCAATGAGTCACAAGCCCACCACCGTCAATGACCTGGGCGAGTTCACCGTCCTCATCGACGTGCGCTCGCCGGCCGAATACGCCCTCGACCATATTCCCGGCGCCATCAACTGCCCCGTGCTGGACGACGAGGAGCGCCGCATCGTCGGCACCACCTATGTCCAGGTCTCGGCCTTCGAGGCGCGCAAGATCGGCGGGGCCATGGTGGCGCGCAACATCGCAAGCCACCTGGACCAGTTGTTCAGGGACAAGCCCAGGGAGTGGCGGCCGCTGGTCTATTGCTGGCGCGGCGGCATGCGCAGCGGCAGCTTCGTCAACTGGCTGAGGCTGGTGGGCTGGGATGCGCAGCAGCTCAAGGGCGGCTACAAGGCCTGGCGCGCCCATGTCATCGAGCAGATTGCGCTGCTGGCGCCGCGGCTCGATCTGCGCGTGCTGTGCGGCCCCACAGGCAGCGCCAAGACGCGGGTGCTGCAGGCGCTCGCCACTCAAGGAGAGCAAGTCCTCGACCTCGAAGATCTGGCGGCCCACCGGGGTTCGGTGCTGGGCGCCATGCCCGGCCGGCCGCAGCCGTCGCAGAAGGGTTTCGAGACGCAGTTGATGCAGGCCCTGGTCGGCCTGGACCTGAGCCGGCGCGTCTGGGTCGAAGCGGAGAGCCGGCGCATCGGCCGCATCACGGTGCCGGAGCCGCTGCTGCAGCGCMTGCGCGAGAGCTCCGTCGTCGAGATTGACGCCTCTGCCCAGGCGCGGCTCGACTACCTGCTGCGCGACTACGCCTGGCTGGGCGACGACCCGCAGGGCCTGGCCGACAAGCTGGGCACGCTGCGCGAACTGCTGCCCAAGGAAGTGCTGGCCGAGTGGCAGGCCTGGGCGCTGGAAGGTGCGCTGCCACCGCTCTTCGAAGCCCTGATGGCCCGGCACTACGACCCTCTGTATGCCCGTTCGCAGGGCCGTCATCTGGCGGGCCTGCCCGACGCCCAGCGCCTGCAATGCGAGGATCTGTCGGATGCCGGCATCCAGGCCCTGGCCAGCCGCATCGCCTCATTGCCCTAGATTCCAACCATGACCCAAACGCCCGCCACGCCACCCGTGCCCCGCCTGACCTCCCTGTCCCACGGTGGCGGCTGCGGCTGCAAGATCGCCCCGGGCGTGCTGAGCGAGATCCTGAAGAGCACGCGCCACTTTCCGGCGCCGCCGGAACTGCTGGTGGGCATAGAGACCGCCGACGACGCGGCGGTCTACCAGCTGACCGACGAGATCGCGCTGATCGCCACCACCGACTTCTTCATGCCCATCGTCGACGACCCCTTCGACTTCGGCCGGATCGCGGCGACCAATGCCATCAGCGACGTCTACGCCATGGGTGGCAAACCCATCATGGCGCTGGCCCTGGTGGGCATGCCCATCAACGTGCTGCCGGTCGACGTGATCGGCAAGATCCTGGCGGGCGGTGAATCGGTCTGCGCTGCCGCCGGCATCCCGATCGCGGGCGGTCACACCATCGATTCGGTCGAGCCGATCTACGGGCTGGTCGCACTGGGCGTGGTGCACCCCCAGCGCGTCAAGCGCAATGCGGACGCACGCCCCGGCGACCGGCTCGTGCTGGGCAAGCCGCTGGGCGTGGGCATCCTGTCGGCGGCACTCAAGAAGGAAACTCTCTCGCCCGAGGGCTACGCGCAGATGATCGCCACCACGACGCAGCTCAACACGCCCGGGCCGGACCTGGCGGCGCTGGAGGGCGTGCACGCGATGACCGATGTGACGGGTTTTGGCCTGGCCGGCCATGCGCTGGAACTGGCGCGCGGTGCCCAGGCCAGTGTCGAGCTCGACTGGGCGCGGGTGCCCTTGCTGGCGCAGGTGCGCGAACTCGCCGAGCGCGGCATGGTCACCGGCGCCTCGGGGCGCAACTGGGCCGGCTACGGCTCGGACGTGCAGCTGCCGCAGGGCTTCCCGGCCATCGATCAGGCGCTGTTGAGCGACCCCCAGACCAGCGGCGGCCTGCTGGTGTCTTGCGACGCCAGCGCGGTTGACGCCGTGCTGGACGTGTTTCGCCGCCATGGGTTCGGTGCGGCGGCGGAGATCGGCAGGGTCGTGGCAAACGGGCCGCAAGGCAGCCGCTTGCGCTTGAACTGAGCTGCCCCACGGCGGGTCCAACCGCCTATCCCCTCCCGGCAACAGAGGTATGCCCGGCCGGGGGGGTGTAAGGTCGGGCTACTTTGGAGCCTCTCATGACGTCCCGTTCTGGATCCGCATTGCTGGCAGCAGGTCGCACTCCTGCGTGCCAAACATGATCCGCCTCGAGATCGCGCTTGAACTCGATTACGTCATTGCCGACCCGGGCTGTGATTTCATCTTCAACATCCACGCGGCCAGCACCCCCCGCCAGCTGGTGGTGGCGGAATCCCTGACGCTGAGCCAGCCCTTGCTGGCCCGCGTCGAGACGGAGCCGGTCACCCGCAACCGCTACCTGCGCCTGCAGGCCCAGGCCGGGCCGCTGAAGGTGGCCTACCGCGCCACGGTCGACCTGATGCACCACTTCGCCCCGCCGGGCGACGTGGGCGAGGTGCCCGTCGCGCGGGTGCCCGCCGAGGTGCTGGGCTATATCTACCCGAGCCGCTACTGCCAGTCCGACCGGCTGCACCGCATGGCCATGCGCGAGTTCGGCCAGCGCTGGCAGGGCTACGGCCGCGTGCAGGCCATCCGCGACTGGGTGCTGGAGCGCACGACCTTCACGTCCAACACCTCGGACTCCAACACCTCCGCCATCGACACCCTGCTCGATCAAGTGGGCGTGTGCCGCGACTTTGCCCACTTGATGATCGCGCTGTGCCGCGCCATCAACATCCCGGCGCGCTTCGCCACGGGCATCGACTATGGTGCCGACCCCGCGCTCGGGCCGACCGACTTCCACGCCTACGTGGAGGCCTACGTCGGCGACCGCTGGTACATCTTCGACCCTTCAGGCACCGCGATCCCGATGGGCTTCGTGCGCTTTGGCACCGGGCGCGATGCCGCCGACGTCGCCTTCGCCACCATCTTCGGCACGGTCAACTCCAGCGCCCCGGTCATCAACATCCAGGCCGTGGCCGGTGCCGACGGTCGCCTGCAGCTGCCCTACCACTGCACCGACGCCATCTCGACGGACGGATAACGTGGCCGTGAAGATTCTCTCGGTTCTAGCCCGGCATCCCATCCTGGTTCCCCTGGCCTGCGCCGCAGCGTTGACCGTGGTGCTGGTGGGCGAGAGTTCCTACTGGCAGTCTGAAGACGTGCTGGGTGAACTCAGCGCCCTGCGCGCCGGCACCGCCAGGCTGGAGGAACTGCGCGCCGCCCCCACCGATCAGCAGACCGACATCCACCGCACGCTGCTGCTCAACCGCCTGGGCGTGGCGCTGCTGAGCGTGGCCAGCCTCGCTGCGTTGTTCCTGTACCTGCGCCAGGGGCTCGCGCTGGAAGACCAGCGCGAGCGCGAAAAGCAGGAACGCCAGCGCCTGGTGCAGATCGAGCGTGAGCGGCTGGAGGTCGAGGTGGCGCGCCGCACCGCGCAGCTCGTCAAGCTGGCGCATCACATCGAAACGGCGCGCGAGCAGGAGCGGGCCCGGCTGGCGCGCGACCTGCACGACGAGATGGGCTCGCTGCTGACGTCCGCCAAGCTTGATGCCGCGCGCATCAAGACCCGCGTCGCGAGCCTCGCACCCGAGGCGCTGGAGCCGCTGACGCGGCTGATCGAGAAGCTCAACAGCGGCATCGCGCTGAAGCAGGACATCATCGAGAACCTGCGCCCGTCCACCCTCGACACCCTGGGCCTGGCCGTCACGCTGGACATCCTGGCCGGCGATTTCGCGAAGCGCTCCGGCGTGCTGGTGCATTGCGAGCTGGCGCCCGTGCGGCTCGCCGAGGCCGCCGAACTCGTCGTCTATCGCGTCGTTCAGGAAGCCATCACCAACGTCAGCAAATATGCGCGCGCGCGCCAGCTGTGGCTGAACCTGGGCATCATCCAGGGGCAGGCCGAACTGACGGTGCGGGACGACGGCATCGGCTTCGATGCCAACGCAGCAACGAACTCGAGCTACGGCCTGCTGGGCATGAGATTCAGGGTCGAAGCCGAGCACGGCAGCTTGTCGGTGACCTCGGCGCCGAATCAGGGCACGCTGATCCGGGTCAGGCTGCCAGCGTCGACCGAAGCCCCCGTTCCCTCCGAATACCTCATCGCCGGCGCCACATCTGCGCCGGGCAATCCCAGAAGCCGAGCGAACGGTGYAGACCACGACTTTCCGGTGTCGCGGCAAGGTTGAAATCCCGCCCGCCGTATGCGTCCGCCGAACATACCTTGACGGGCACGTCAGGCCGGTGGTGTTAGCGGCGGTCAAGATCCGCTGTTATTCGGCGGTCAGGCCGCGGTTTTGCAGCTGAACCAGTAGCTGGAACGAACAGCGGCAAGCGCCCTGCGGATCCCGATGTTGAGGTGACGACGGCGTCAGAACGGCTCGTCTGGGTCCAGTGATGGCGGCGACGTCTCGGCGACGAGCTGGTCCCGCCAAGCCTGCTGGATCCGCGGATCCCTACCTGGCCCACAGCTGCTCGCGCAGGGCCTGCGTGCACTCCCGGACTGCCAACGCCTGCTCGGGCGTCCAGTGCTTGGGGAGCGCTGACGACGACGTCACTGCCGCTGCCTGGTGCGTATGCAACGCGATCCCCGACACCTTCTGGTGCGCGCGCGTGCGTTGGGCATGAGGCATCTCCAAGGATGCCTCAACCCACGCAGGTTCTGTGCCTATGAATTAACTGGACAGGACACTAGCCGCTCTTACTTCATTTGGCGAAGCTGTTCGTGATGGCGAACTCAGCCTTGGACCAGGGCGTCGGGATCGCGATGATGCCGTGCCCCACCGCGTCAAAGCCCGTGTAGTAGCAGCGCAGGCCTTCGTCGGACGACCGGCACGGGTTATCGGAACCTGTATAGGGGCTGATGTTGCTCAACCCCCAGGCAGTGGACAGTGAGCTTGCCTCGCTTTGCAGCAGTTCGGAAGGGAAGTAGCTGTAGGCGAGGAAGATCTTGCCCCAGCTGTCCACCGAGGCTTTGTGATACCAGACACCGTAGTACTTGCGGGCCGGATCGAGCAGGAAGGTCTGCGCAGCCCACGTGCCGCTTTGCTGCTTGATATGGACGAGTCTTGCTCTGTAGGCGCTGCCGGACCAGCGCGCAAACACGTTGGGCTGGTTGTAGG
>NZ_JBFUMO010000028.1:0-24505 GCF_054049355.1 Roseateles sp. P5_E11
GCCCCAATTTCGCCGGCATGGCGACCGGCCGGCTGCTGTTCGGCATCGGCGCCGAGACCTTCGGCATCGCCACGCTGGCGGCCATCGCGCAGTATTTCGCCGGCGGCACCGTCGCCTTCGCGATGGGGCTGGCGCTGGCGATCGGGCGCCTGGGCTCCTTTGGCGCCGACATGTCGCCGACCTGGTTCGCCAGCGCCTACGCCCAGGGCTGGCAGCCGCCGCTGGTCATCGCCGCCACCCTCGCTGCGACGTCGTTCGTGGCGTCGCTGGCCTACTGGTGGGTGGACCGTGGCGCTCAGCGTGGGGTGTCAGCCGCACCGGCGGCCGAACGCTTCGTGCTGCGCGACCTGCTGCACTTCGGCAAGGCCTATTGGTATCTGCTGGCGCTGTGCGTGCTGTGGTACTCGGTCATCCTGGCCTTTCGCAGCACCTTCTCGATCAAGTATTTCCAGCACACGCATGGTCTGGACCTGGCCACGGCAGGCGAAATGAACAGCTATGTCTTCCTGGCCGCGGTGTTCGCCACGCCGGCCTTCGGCTGGCTGTGCGACCGGCTTGGCCGCTATGCGCCTTTCCTGGCCCTGGGGGCGCTGCTGTTGCCGCTGGCGCTGGCCGTCATGGCACTGACGGACTGGTCCCTGTGGGTGTCGACTGCGCTGATCGGCGTCAGCTTCTCGCTGGTGCCCGCCGTCATGTGGCCGCTGACCAGTCGCCTCGTTGCCCCGGCGCGCTTCGGCACGGCCATCGGCCTCATGTGGGTGGCGCAGAACGCGGGTGTCAGCGGTGCCAACCTGATGGCCGGCTGGTTGAACGACCAGGCCGGCGCCGGTGCGGCCAACCCGGCGGGCTACGGGCCGATGATGGCCTTCTTCGGCACCGCGAGCGCGCTGGGCTTACTGTGTGCGCTGGCGCTGTGGCTGACGGCTGGTCGGCGCCGGCACGAGGTCACGGCCGCAGCGTGACCAGGTCGCGCAGCAGCAGGTCGATGTTGGCCCGCAGCGCGCGCTCGTTGGCGATGCGCAGCCGCTCGTTGGGCGACACGATGGCCTCGCTGAAGCGGGCCTCGTCGGTGTTGGCGACGCGGCGCTGGTAGACCGGCTTGCCACTGGCCTTGTCGACCAGGGTGTAGCTCACCGCCACGCCGACGGTCACGCCGACGGCGGGCACCAGGGGCTGGTCCAGCTGCAGCAGCTCGGCCTGCAATTCGAAGCGCGGCGCCGGCTCGGGCGACAGCGGCTTCATGCCGACGGCATGCAAGGACTCTTCCAGCGCCTGCTGCAGTGCCAGGGCACTGACCTTGGAGCCCCACCAGCGGCCGGTCTCCTGGCCGCCCTTGACGGCAGCGACGCCGACCTGGGCCTTGAGCGCATCCGGCACCCAGCCACGGATCTGCAGCGCCTCGGCCGGGCTGATCGCCATGGGCAGGGGCTGGCTGGGCGTGCCGCAGCCGGCCAGCAACAGGGCCAGCAGGGCGGCGGGAAGCAGGGCAGGGCGCGACATGGGTGTCCCATGCTAGGCCCAGGCGCGGCTGGGCAGGGCAACAAAAAGCGGTCGCTCTGCCCGGCTTTTCAGGCCTCGGAAAACAGCCGGTGCGTCATGACCGTGCCGCTGGCGGGAGTTTTCACCCGCGGCATGACGGGGTCACTTCACGTCAAGCGTATAGGTCACGGCCTGCGACATGCTGGGCAGGATGGCGCCGAAGTTCAGCGTGTAGCGGCCGCGCTTGAGCGGCCCGAGGGCCACGTAGTAGCCATTGCCGGCAGCCGGCGCGTCGTCGTCAGGCGCGACGAGGAAGCAGCCCTTGGTGGCCTGGCGGTGCGCTTCCAGCCCCGCGAAGCGTTTGCCGTTGAGATCCAGCACCAGGGCCGCGGGCGCCTCGGTCAGCGACTCGGCGCGCAGCATCAGCGAGGCACAGGCCTCGCGCTCATCGTCGGGCGGGAAGGCGATGAAGTTGATCAGCGGGAAGAACAGCGTCTTGCCCACCGGGATGCTGCAGCGTCGCACCGTGCGCTTTGTGCCATAGGTGCCGGCCAGGAACCAGACCGGCCCGGACTGGCCGCTGGCGCACAGGCTGCCGTCGGTGTCCGCCACGGGGCTGTCCTCTTCGTCGAAGGACAAGGCCCAGTGCCACCAGCGCTTGGACCATTCCTCCTGCGTGGCGCCAGCGATAGCCTTGCCCGGCGGGATGAGCTGGGCCTGGGCCTGGGTCGGCACGGTCGTGGCCAGCAGCAGGGTCAGAAGGAGAGCGTGTCGCATCGATGCTTTCAGGATTTGCGCTTGCGTTCCATGGCCACCTGGGAGACCTGAAAGCCCAGCTTTTCGTAGAAGGTGGCCACGCCGTCGCGGCCGGCGCGCAGCACCCAGGTCATCTCGTCGTTGTCGCCGACGGCCGCCTTGACGAGGGCGCTGCCGACGCCGCGGCCGCGGTGGGAGTCCGCTACGACGACCATGGAGATATAGCCGTTGAAGAGGCCGTCGGTGATGGMGCGCAGGAAGCCGATGACCTCGCCGTCGTCGTCCACGGCGGCCAGGGCCACCTGGGAGCGCCGGACCAGTTCCGCAAAGACGTCGGCATCGGCCACGCGCGGTCCCCAGTGGTTGGCGATCAGCAGCTCGCGCGCGRCTTCGATCTCGGCAGGCTGGATGGGTCGGATCTCCAGATCAGCCTCCGAACATCATGCGATGGGCCAGCGCTTTCTTCAGCGGCGTGGCCAGCTCCAGGCCGGCCAGGGCCAAGCCACGCAGCGCTGGCAGCCCCGGCAGCCGCCAGGCAAAGCTGCGGGCGAGGAAATCGGTCGCGGCAATCATGGGCCAGCGGTCGGGCGCGCGCTGCCAGTCGACGCGGGCCAACACGGCGTCCAGGCCCAGGCCGGTTTCCGTCGCATCGCGCAATGCATCGATCAGGGCCTGGGCGTCGCGCAGGCCCAGGTTCAGCCCCTGGCCGGCGACCGGGTGCAGGGTCTGGGCCGCATTGCCGATGCGCAGCGCCCGGCCTTGCAGCAGCCGGGTTTCGGCGTTCAGGCCGAGCGGGAAGCACTTCAATGCCGAGATGCCGGTCAGCCGGCCGGCCACGGCGGGCAGCTGCTGCTGGATGACGACCAGGCGCTGAGCGTCGTTCAAGGTAGCGATGTCGTCCTCGGCCTGGGGCAGGCACCAGACGATGGCTGCGCGCGGGCCCTGCGCGTCGTCGGGCAGGGGCAGCAGGGCCAGGGGCCCGTTGCGTGTGAAGCGCTCGATGGCCAGGCCCTGCAGGCCGGGCGGCGCCAGGCGCACCGTGCCGACCCAGGCGTTCTGGTGATAGTCGCTGGTGATGGACTTTCTATCCTGCTCGGCAAACACGCCGCCCTCGGCGACGACGGCGAGGTCAAAGCTGTCGACGACTGGACCTTCGCCGCAGTCCAGCTCCACGCCAGCCAGGTTCGAGCGAATCGCATGCACGGCGGTCCCGAAGCGGGTGAACAGGCGCTCGCGCTGGGCGGTGGCCAACTCCAGCCAACGCTGCTGCAGCGGCGCGACCAGGGCGCCATAGGGCAGCACGGCGCCAAGCTGGGGCAGGCCCTGCTCGGCGGCGCTGATGCGCACCTCACCGGCAATCGGCGCGGGCGGTGCCTGGCTGACATGCACGGTCTGGATGGCCTGAGCGCTTTGGGGCTGCCAGGCGTGCAGGCGCTGCAGCAGCCGGATGCTGCCGAGGTTGAGCGCCAGCGTGCGGGCGTCGCCGCTGATGTCGTGGTCCAGCGGCCGGGTGTCGAAAAGATGGATTTCAGCGCCTGCCAGGCGCTCGGCGGCGAGCAGGGCGAGGGCGAGGCCGGCAGGACCGGCGCCGATGACGGCGAGCTTCATGGGCTCAACGATAACTGCCGGCGATGCAGCTGCGCGGCGACTCGGGGTGTCGGGCGCCTCGCCCCCGGCGTGCTCGGGGCCATTGTGGCCATGCACCGGCCGGGCCGGGCGGCCCCGATAAGCTGCGGCTTTTCCGCCCCTCCCGCACAGGAACGCTCCATGCAATACCGCCGTCTCGGCCGCGCCGGCCTCCAGGTTTCCGAACTCTCCCTCGGCTCCTGGGTCACGTATCACAACCAGGTCGGCACGAAGGCCGCCACCGAGATGCTGGCCGCGGCCTTCGACGCCGGCGTCAACTTCTTCGACAACGCCGAGGTCTATGCCCAGGGCGAGAGCGAGGTCGTCATGGGCCAGGCCTTCAAGGCGCTGGGCTGGAACCGGCTGGACTACATCGTCTCCAGCAAGTTCTTCTGGGGCCTGGCGCGAGACGGCGTGACGGTCAATCGCAAGGACACGCTGAACCRCAAATACCTGATGCAGGCGGTCGACGCGTCACTGAAGCGCTTCCAGCTCGAGCATCTGGACCTGATCTACTGCCACCGCCCCGACCCGAACACGCCCATCGAGGAAACCGTCTGGGCCATGAGCGACATCATCCGCCAGGGCAAGGCGCTGTACTGGGGCACCAGCGAATGGAGCGCCGCCGACATCCGCGCCGCCTGGGAAATTGCCGAGCGCCATCACCTGCACAAGCCCGTCGTCGAGCAGCCGCAGTACCACCTCTTCCACCGCCGCCGTGTCGAGCAGGACTACGCCCGCCTGTACGAGGACATCGGCCTGGGCCTGACGACCTGGAGCCCGCTGGCCTCGGGCCTGCTGACCGGCAAATACCGTGGCGGCATCCCCGCCGGCAGCCGCGGCGCGCTGGAGAACATGAGCTGGATGCGCGAGCAATTGCAGGACAAGGCCAGGAACGACGCTGTCGGCAAGCTGTCCGAGATCGCCGCCGAGCTGGGCTGCAGCATGGCCCAGCTCGCCATCGCCTGGATCAATCGCAACCCGCGCGTGTCCACCGTCATCCTGGGCGCCAGCCGCATCGAGCAGCTGCGCGACAACCTCGGCGCCCTGGCCGTGACGCCCAAGCTGACCCCGGAAGTCATCGAACGCATCGACAGCATCGCCAAGCCTCTTGCGCAGTGATCATTCACGTTCTCTGAGGGCAAGACCCGGCAAAGCAGGCCCTTTGGGTGCCTGAGAATGCCGTTATGAGGGTCTTGACAACAAAAGGGTGCGCTGCAGCCCTGCTGATCGCCGCGGCGCTGCTGACCACCGCGGCACAGGCGGTGGTGCCGCGCTTCGAGCCCATCGGGGAAGCGGGCGCGGTAAGGGACAACGTTGTCTCCGCACTGGCGCTGGATGCCCGCGGCGTGTTGTGGGCCGGCTCGCCCGAGGGGCTGCTGCGCTTTGACGGCTATGCCTTCCGCCGCTACCCCTTGAGCGGCCCCGACGGCCAGCTGCTGCCCGAGCAGTTCGTGCGCGCCATGCTGCCCGACCCGCGCGGCTGGATGTGGGTGGCCGCCGGCAACAGCGGCCTGGTGCGCCTGGACGTGGCCACCGGTCGCTGGGATCGCTGGGCGCGCGACGGCAAGTCGGCCGACGAGACCGCGCCCGCCGCCAATACCGTGCGCACCTTCGCGCTGGAAAAGGACGGCACGCTGTGGATAGGCGGCAGCGGCGGCCTGGACCGCTTCGACGTCAAGAGCCAGCGCTTCACCCACCACCGCGGCAAGGAGGACGGCCTGCCCGACCCGCGCGTGCAGACCCTGCTCGTCGACCGCCAGGGCACGCTGTGGATCGGCACCTGGCGGGGCCTGGCGCGCAAGGCGCCCGACGGCCCGATCGAAGCGTTGGACGTCGGCATCGGCGACCAGCTGGTCACGCTGATCAGCGAGGCCCAGGACGGCCGCATCATCGTCGGCACGGCCCAGGGGCGGCTGCGCGCGCTGTCGCCCAATGGCCAGCCGCTGCCCTTCAGCCCCGGCGCCCAGCCAGGCGCCACCTCGGGCGTCTGGCCCGTCATGGCCATGGCCCAGCCCGATGCCGACGAGCTGTGGTTCGGCGACGCCTCGGGCGTGTCGCGCCGTCGCGCGGTTGACGGCGCGCTGATCGAGCGCCTGCCCGCCACCGGCGCCGGCACCGCGCCGCGCAGCGATGTGCGCGCGTTGATGCGCGACCCGTCCGGCACGGTCTGGGCTGGCAGCTATGGTGGCGGCCTGATGCGCCATGTGCCGTCGCTGCCTGGCCTGTCCATGGTGCGCGAGGCCATCGGCTCGGTCTCGGGCGGCCTGGACGTGCGCAGCATCCTGCAGCTGGACAACGGCGAGATCTGGCTGGGCACGCTGGCCGGCGGCATCGAACGCCGCGACCGCCAGCTGATGCCGCTGGGTGTGGTCGCCCAGGGCAATGGCGGCCTGCCGTCAGGGCGGGTCAATGCACTGGGGCAGAGCAAGGACGGCTCCGTCTGGGTCGCCATCGACACCCAGCTGCTTCGTTTCGACACCCAGGGCCGCTGGAAGGAAACCCTGCGCAGCGGCAATGCCGTGCCGCGGCGCTTCCACGCGCTGGACGACGGCTCGCTATGGATCGCGACGCTGGACGGCGTGATGCGCTGGACGCCCGAGCACCCGCAGATGCGCGCCATCCCGACCGCCGGCCTGGTGGGCGGCACCGGCGAGGTCAATGCCTTCGCCAGCCTGCCCGACGGCAGCCTGTGGGCGGGCGGCGYGGCCGGCCTGTTCCGCGTCGCCAAGCCGGGGTCGGACGAGCCCGTGGCCGAATGGGTCGAGCCCGTGGGCCTGACCGGCCAGACCGTACTGGGCATGGCCGTCGACCTGGCCGGGCGCCTGTGGGTGGACACCGGCACCGGCCTGCACCGCCTCATCGACAGCGACGGCAAGAAGGCGCGCTTCGAAGTCGTCGGTGCCTCCGACATCGGTGGGGCGTTCGGCGCCAACCYGCTGTTCGACAAGCAGGGCCGCATCTGGTCGCAGCGCAATATGTACGACCCGCGCAGCGGCGAGCGCCGCGAGCTGGGCGCGGCCGACGGCGCTGATCTGGGCACCGGCTGGTTCCGCGCCTACGCCAAGCTCGACGACGGCCGCATGCTGTTCGGCGGCGCACGCGGCCTGCTCGTCATCGACCCTGACCGTTTCTCGCCCTGGACGTACAAGCCGCCGCTGGTCGTTTCGGAGCTGCGCGTCGATGGCGAGGAGCGCGCGCTGCCGGCCAACGGCAGCGACATCGTCCTCGCGCCCGGCGAGCGGGGCCTGAGCCTGGCCTTCGCCTCGCTGGACTACAGCCAGCCCAGCCGCAACCGCTACCGCTACCGGCTGCAGGGCCTGGACGCCGGCTGGATCGACGCCGGCATGCTGGGCCGTACGGCGGCCTATACCAACCTGTCACCCGGCCACTACCAGCTGCAGGTGCAGGGCAGCAATCGTGACGGCGCCTGGAGCCCCACCGAGATCAAGATCGGTGTCAACGTGCGCGCCGCCTGGTGGCAGACGCGCTGGGCCCTGGCCCTGGCCGTCATCGCGGCCGTGGGGCTGGTGGCGGCCATCGTCAGCATGCGCACGCGGCTGCTGCTGCGCCACCGCCGCGTGCTGGAGCTGCGCGTGCAGGAGCGCACCGAAGCGCTGGAGGCCGCCACTGCCGCGCTGACGGCCAAGTCCGTCGAGCTGGAAGAGGCCAGCCTCACCGACCCGCTGACCGGCCTGCGCAACCGCCGCTTCCTGGACCGCCAGATGCCGGCCGACGTCGCCATGGTTCTGCGCCACTACGAGCCGACCTCGGGCGCTCTCGTCGCCAACCCCGACAGCGACCAGGACCTGCTGTTCTTCCTCATCGACATCGACCACTTCAAGCGCATCAACGACGCTCATGGCCACATGGCCGGCGACGCCGTGCTGATGCAGATGCGCGGCCGCCTGGAGCAGGTCTTTCGCGCCACCGACTACCTGGTGCGCTGGGGCGGCGAGGAGTTTCTCATCGTCGCCCGCGGCACGCCGCGCCGCCGCGCGGCCGAGCTGGCCGAACGCGCCCGCCAGGCCATCATGGCCCAGCCCTTCGAGCTCGACGGCGGGCTGCGCTTGACCCTGACCTGCTCGGTCGGCTTCTCGGCCTTCCCGCTATGCCCCAGGCTGCCGCGCGCGCTGGACTGGCATGCCGCCATCGACCTGGCCGATGCGGCGCTGTACGACGCCAAGGACACCGGCCGCAACGCCTGGGTCGGCCTGCTGGACGCCAAGGCCGATGGCGAGGACGAGCTGCGCCAGGACATGCGCCGGCCGCTGGACAGCTGGGCCGCCAGCGGGCGGCTGACGCTGCAGCGTTCAGGTCGCAGCTGAGGCCCGCGGCGGCGGCTTGCGAAACGACGCCATGCAGCCCGCCGCCCCGCTTTCTTTCGGTCACGCAGCTCTGGCCCGGCGCCTCGTGAGCGAGCTGGAGGCCAGCCTCAGGCCCGGCGCTGGCAGCAGCACCGAGCCGGCGCTGGTCATCGGTGTCTTCGGCGAATGGGGTGCGGGCAAGAGCCGGTTGCTGCAGACCGTGGCTGCCGCTCTCGATCCCGGCGACGGCAAGCAAGTCCTCAACGTCGTCGTGTCCTTCAACGCCTGGCGCTATGAGCGGGAGGAGCACTTGCTGGTGCCCTTGCTGCGCGTGGCTCAGCAATGCCTGCGCAAGGCCCTGGACGAAAGCGTCGACGAACGCATTCGCCGCAATGAGAAGCTGTCCGACCGGGTGTTGCTGCTCGGCGAGCTGGCGCAAACCGTCTATCAGCACGGCGGCCGTGAATTGCTGCAGACGGCGCTGACCACTCAGGGCGTGGCACTCAAGCTGCCGGAACTGAAGACCGAAGCAGGCCAGACCAAGCCTTCTGTGTGGCGGCGGTGGTCAGAGCACGGCAAGGCGCTGAAGCGCGCCCGCCGCCTGGAGTTGCCGGGCGATCAACTGCACAGCCTCTACTACGACTTTCTCGAGCACCTCAAGGCGGTGACCGGTCGCAATCCGAGTGCCTTGGCCCTGCACCGTGAACGTCTGAAATACGGTGGCGTCGGCTGGTGGCCTCGCACGCAATATTGGTTCAGCACGAAGTGGGCTTGGCTGATGACCGGCGAGTCACCGCCGCAAGAGGCGGACTTCCGGCTCAACCTTGTCTTCCTCGTCGACGACCTCGACCGCTGCCTGCCCGACAAGGCCGTCGAGGTCCTGGAGGCGATCAAGCTCTTCCTGGAGGTGGAGGGCTGCGCCTTCGTGCTGGCGCTGGACGAAGAGGTCATCGAGCGCGGCATTGCGCACCGCTACCGCGACTACGCGCTGCAGGGCAAGGAGGGCATGACGCCCATCACCGGTGCGGAGTACCTGGAGAAGCTCGTGCACCTGCCGGTGCGGCTGCCGCGGCCCACCGGCGCGGCGGCGCGCGACTTCCTGGCCGACAAGTGGCCGGCCTGGTTCGCCGACGCGTCCGCGCAGGCCAACGACCTCGCCACGCTGGTGGCTGCCATCACGCCCGGCGTGCCACGCAAGCTGCACCGCATGACCTCGCTGCTGGCCCTGGCCGAGTCTCTGGGTGCCGGCGACGCCAAGACGCCGCGCAAGCGCGAATGGCTGGCCATCGTCTGCGCGCTGCAGTTGTTTGCGCCGGCCTTGTACCGCTATCTGCGCCTGCACGGCGCCAGGCTGCTGATCACGCTGGCCGATTGGCGCACCGACGCGCTGTTCCGCGATGTCGCCGGCCTGCGCAAGGCGCTGCAACTGCAGGTGCTGGGCGTCGATTCACCGGCCCAGCTGCAATACCGCCTCGTACTGCTGCGCCTGCCCGACCTGTGCGAGGCGGCCATGCACAACCGCTCGGGCTTTGACCTGCTGGAGTTGCTGGCACGGGTGAGCGAGCTGCACGAGAAGGCGGCGTTGACGGGGGCGCAGCTCGGGGCGCTGATGGTGTTCACGGAGGTGGAGGGATCTGCGGAACAACTCGCCGCAGCCGCGGCAGCCGTCGTGCCGACGCCGGAATCCGTGAATCCGGAGAGCGCGTTGTCGGCTGACGAAGTTGATCTGATGCTGGAAGAGTTGGCCGCGACGCCCGAGCCGGTCGAACCGCAGGCCGCTGCTGTCCAGAGCGAGGAGCCGGTCGCGCTGGCGAACGCCCCCCAGGAGGCGCGCCTGGAGAACGAGCGCGCCCTGGTGGAGGCGGTCAACTCGGGCGAGCTGGAGCTGGTACGCGTGGCGCTGTCGCGCGAGGGCGCCTCACTGCGGGACCGCGTGCTGCCGGCGTCACTGTGGAGCCTGCTGAGCAGCGGCCGGCTGATGGATCAGCTGCGTGCCTGGGTCGACCGCGGTGCGCCCGCCGATGCCACGCAGTTCCTGCTGCAGGAGCTGCGGCCCCATCTGTCGCAGGCGGCAGCCCTGGACCTGCTCCGGCAGTTCGGGACGCCGGTACTCAAGGTGCTGAAGCGCCCGGACTGGGCCGCCGAGGTGCGCGCGGAGGACGGCACCGCGACGCTGCTGACACCGCCGCTGCGCCGCGGTGAGGCGATCTGGCTGCCGACCGGGCCTCCCGATGCGGCGGCGACCTGGGCGATTCCGAGAGGGTGGGTCTGCCCGGAGCAGTACGGTGCCAGCCAGGCGCGTGAGGCCCGCGTCGTGCTGGGGTCGGATGCAGCTCACGGTGTTTATGCCCGGCTGCGCATGGCACCGCTGGAGGGGTATGACAAGGCGTTGCAGCATCTGCGCTGGGTGCCGGCCGGCAAGTTCGCCATGGGTTCGCCCAACGGCCCGGAGGAGGAGGGTGAGCTGCGCACGGTGACCCTCAGCCGCGGCTTCTGGATTGCCGACACCACTTGTTCCTGGGCGTTCTGGCGGCGTTTGGGCGGGCGCAGCGTGCGTAGCGATGACGGCAGCTTCCCCGTCGTCGGCGTTACTGCGGCTGAGGTGGAGGAGGTGCTGGCGCGCCTGGCCCGTGGCCTGCCTGACTGCGAGATTCAGTTGCCCAGCGAGGCCGAGTGGGAGGCGGCTTGCCGCGCCGGCACGCGGACGGCCTATGCCTTCAGCGACCAGCCGGGCCAGCAGAGGGTGCATGCCGAGGCCGACGCGCCACTCCCGGTCGCCGCGGGCGCCGCCAATTTCTGGGGACTGCGCCAGATGCACGGCAACGTCGCGGAGCTTTGCCGCGACCTGCTGGCGCCGGAACAGCGCAGCGCCGAAGCCGCCTGGGTCGATCCCGAAGGGCGGCCGGGCGCCGAAACCGGCTGGCACGCGCTGCGCGGCGGGTCTTTCCGCAGCCGCGTCGAGCAGACCCGCTCGGCGGCCGTCGACCGCATCGCCCGCGATCAGCGCCGCGACGACGTGGGCTTTCGCTTCATCCTGCGGGCCCAGGCCGCCGCGGATCAGCCACCTGCCTGACCCAGCGCCGGCCCCCAGCCCAGGGGCGCCGGCAGCGCGGCCAGGATGCGCTGGCGCAGCGGCGCGTAAGCCTCGTCCACCGGCTGGCCCGGGCGCGGGGCCAGCGGGTCCTGGTGGCTGCTGAAGGCTTCGTCCAGGTCGGCCCAGTCCGCGGCGCTCAGGAGCCGTGCCGCGCGCGGCAGGATCTCGGTCTCCTCGCGCCGCATGTGGCGCAGGTACCGGGCGGTGTAGACCTTGAGCTGCTGCTCGAACTTCATGCGCCGCGGCTCGCCCATGTGCTCCCAGGCGAGCAGGCTGTGCTGCAGCTCGCGCACCGCGCGTTCGCCCTGGGCATGGTCGGCGTCGAGTTCGTCCAGCGTCTCGCGCAGTTCGGGCGCCAGCGCGCGCAGCTTGGGGAACAGCAGCTCGCTTTCTTTTTGGTGATGCAAGCGTTCTGGAAATTCGTCGACATAGAACAGCATCGCCCGCAGCGCACCGAAGTCGCAGGGCGTGCCGGCGCGCTGCTGGGCCGCGAGCAGCAGGGGCAAAGTGCGCAGCATCGCGGCCAGGGCGTCGTGCTCGGCGCGGATGATGCGCACGGCCAGGGGCATGGGCGTGGTCATGCGCCAAGCGTCGCGCTTCGCCGCGCGGGCGGTCTTGCGCTGGATCAAGTCAATCGAACCACCCCCGTAAAATCCCTGGTTTTGCCCTTCAGCCCCAAGAAAGCCCCGGCCATGACTGCATCGACCGCTTCCCCCACCCTCATGGCCAACGCGATCCGGGCCCTCGCGATGGACGCGGTGCAGGCGGCCAACTCCGGCCACCCGGGCGCACCCATGGGCATGGCCGACATCGCCGTGGCGCTGTGGGGCCACCATCTGCAGCACAACCCGGCCAACCCGCACTGGGCCAACCGCGACCGCTTCGTGCTGTCCAACGGCCACGGCTCGATGCTGATCTACGCGCTGCTGCACCTGACGGGCTATGACCTGCCGATCGACGAGCTGCGCAATTTCCGCCAGATGCACAGCAAGACGCCGGGCCACCCCGAAGTGGGCATCACCCCGGGCATCGAGACGACCACCGGCCCGCTCGGCCAGGGCGTGACCAACGCCGTGGGCCTGGCCCTGGCCGAGAAGCTGCTGGCGCGCGATTTCAACCGCGAAGGCCACGAGATCGTCGACCACCACACCTACGCCTTCCTGGGCGACGGCTGCCTGATGGAAGGCATCAGCCACGAGGCCGCGTCGCTGGCCGGCGCCTGGAAGCTGAACAAGCTGATCGCCATCTACGACGACAACGGCATCTCCATCGACGGCCAGGTTGCGCCCTGGTTCGCCGACGACACCGCCAAGCGCTTCCAGGCCTATGGCTGGCACGTCATCGGCCCGGTGGACGGCCATGACGTCGACGCCCTGGACGACGCCATCGGCAAGGCCAAGGAGAGCCAGGACAAGCCCACGCTGATCATCGCCAAGACGGCCATCGGCAAGGGCTCGCCCAACCGTGCCAACACCAGCAAGGCCCACGGCGAACCGCTCGGCGCCGAAGAGATCAAGCTGACCCGCGCGGCCCTCGCCTGGGAGCACGAGCCCTTCGCTGTGCCGGCCGAGGTCTATGCCGCCTGGGATGCCAAGGAACGTGGCGACAAGGTTGAGGCCGAGTGGGACAGCCGCTTCGACGCCTATGCCGAAGCCCACCCCGAGCTGGCCGCCGAGTTCCAGCGCCGCATGGCCGGCGTGCTGCCCGCCAACTTCGCGCAGATCGCCGTCGACGCCGTCGTCAAGGCCCATGCCGAAGCGCAGACCGTCGCCAGCCGCAAGGCCAGCCAACTGGCGCTGGAAGCCTTCACGCTCGCCCTGCCCGAGCTGCTCGGCGGCAGCGCCGACCTGACCGGCTCCAACCTGACCAACACCAGCAGCACGCCGGCCCTGCGCATCGGCGCGGACGGCACGCCCAACAACGGCCGCCACATCAACTACGGCGTGCGCGAGTTCGGCATGGCGGCCATCATGAACGGCGTCGCGCTGCACGGCGGCTTCATCCCTTACGGCGGCACCTTCCTGACCTTCAGCGACTACAGCCGCAACGCCATCCGCATGGCCGCACTGATGAAGGCCCGCGTTATCCACGTGATGACGCACGACTCCATCGGCCTGGGCGAAGACGGCCCGACCCACCAGTCCATCGAGCATGTCGCCTCGCTGCGCCTGATCCCGGGCCTGGACGTCTGGCGCCCGGCCGACACGACCGAAACGGTGGTCGCCTGGACCATGGCCATCGGCAACGCCCAGCGCCCGAGCCTGCTGGCCCTCTCCCGCCAGAACCTGACCTACTCGCCCAAGACCAACGTCGACGAGATCGCCAAGGGCGCCTATGTGCTGTTCGACCCGGTGAGCGCCAAGGGCAACAGCAAGGCCGAGGCCGTCATCATCGCCACCGGCTCCGAGGTGCAGCTGGCGATGGCCGCCAAGGCGCTGCTGGCCGACGAGGGCATCAAGGTGCGCGTGGTTTCCATGCCGTCGACCAGCGTTTTCGACCGCCAGGACAAGGACTACAAGAAGAGCGTGCTGCCCAAGGGCCTGCCGCGCGTGGCCGTCGAGATGGGCGTCAGCGACTTCTGGTGGAAGTACGGTGTCGACGCGGTTGTCGGCATTGACACCTTCGGCGAGTCCGCCCCGGCCGGCGTGCTGTTCAAGCACTTCGGCTTCACGCCCGAGAACGTCGCGGCGACCGTCAAGGCGGTGCTGAAGAAGAAGTGATGCCGTCGCGCCCCGGGCCATGTGCGGTCAGGGGGTGGCGATGGACATCAGGGGCTCGGGGGCGCCGCCGCGGGCCTGCCCGGCGCAGCGGGTGAATGCCGATAGCCGGGGTTCCCGGACAGACATCCAATGGCCCTTGATTCCGGGGGCTCTGGAGGGCTGGCGTTGGCGACTGGCGATTTGTTTCGTGCGCGTTCGAGGGGCTGGCGCGCCAACAGCGCACGGCTATGCAATTTCGTCGCGTTGTTCACCGCGCTTGCTGCGCTCGCCACCTGCAGGGCCGCCTGCGCGCAGGACATCCGCGTCGTCGACGTGGCGCTCGTCGCCGGCGCGCCAATGCCGTTCTACCCGCTGCCGTCGCCCTCCGCGTCCGTGGCGGTCCAGCGGATGGTGCAAGACGAGTTCGGCTTCCTGTGGCTGAGTGCCGAGGACGGGTTGCGGCGCTACGACGGCTACGATTTCATGAAGGTCCCGGCGGACCAGCGCGCGAACAGCGTCGGCTTCATCATCGGCCAGTCGCTGTTCAAGGACCATGCGGGCCGGCTGTGGATCGGCGCCGACGATTCGCTCAGCCGCTATGACCCTGCGACCGGCAGCTTCAAGCAGTACCGGTCACCCAACGAGGCCTGCGGCACCGTGGCGATCACCCACGACATCAGCGAGGACCCGGACGGCCTGATCTGGCTCGCGACGGACGACGGCGTGACGGCCCTGGACCCGGTCACGTCGAAGACGACCTGCCATCGGCCGCGCTACACGCCCGGGCTCGGCGAGACGCGCGTCATCGCCACGCTGGCGCTGCGCGACGGCACGCTCTGGGTCACGAGCTCCGAGGGGCTCCACGTGCTGGACCGGCGCTCGGGCGAGGTCAGGCGACACATCAGGCTGCAGAACGGCTCCGGGCGCAAGTTCGTCGCCACGGGATACCCATCCAAGCCGTTCCTGGACAGCCGGGGCATGCTGTGGTTTGGCCTGTCTTCCGGCGGGGATCTTGCCTCGGTCGATGTGGCCAGCGGCGAAGTCACCGTCTATGTGTTCCGGGGCGGCGGGCTGGCGCCGAACGCCTCTTCCGGCGTCCTGTCGATCCAGGAGGATGACGACCGGGCACTCTGGCTCGGCACCGGCAAGCTGGGCCTCGTCAAGCTGACGCCGGACCGCATGCAGGCGCTCTGGTACCAGAGCGACCCTGACGATCCCGACGGCTTGCGCGGCGACCTCGTCGTCGGCACGTTCCGGGACCGCGACGGGAGCTTCTGGTCGACGACGAGGGCGGGGGCCGTCTACCGCTTCGACACCGAGCGTCCGCGTTTCCGGTCCTACCGCCACCAGCAGGCGGACCCGCGCAGCCTCGGCAAGGGCCCGGTGACCGCCGCCTACGCCGAGAACGACCAGACGCTGTGGATCGGCACGGACCGCGGCCTGAACCGCGTCGACCGCACGACCGATCAGGTGACGCAGATCGACCTGCCGGTGTTCGCGCGGGGCGTCCGGGCGATTGCGGATCACGCGGGCGACCTCTGGTTGGGCACGTATGGCAACGGCCTGATCCGCTTCGATCGCCGCACGCAGCGCTACACGGCGTACACCCACGTCGCATCGGACCCGCGCTCGCTGAACCACGACCGCATCACGGCACTGTGGGTTGATCGCGGCAACACCTTGTGGGTCGCCACGGACTTCGGCCTGAGCCGCTGGGAGCCGGCGACGGAAAGGTTCTCGACCTTCAGCCCGCAGCCTGGCACCCTGGTTCAGTACCGCTCGATCACGGAGGACGCCAGCGGTGTGCTGTGGCTGGCGACGTCATCTCACGGCCTGCACCGTTTTGATCCCCGCACGAGCACCTTCAAGGTCTTCGATGCGGAACTCCGCGCCGCGCGTCCGCCGGGCCATCAACGCGTCAATGCGGTCCACGTCGACCGCGCCGGGACGGTGTGGGCCGGGACCTTCCGCGGGCTGGTCAAGCTCGATCCCCGCGACGGCACGTTCACCTCGTACGACTCGCGCGCCGGCCTTCCCGCGGACAGCGTGTTCGGCATCCTGGAAGACGACGATGGACAGCTGTGGGTCAGCACGCCGAACGGGCTGTCGCGCTTCGACCCGCGCACCGGGACCTTCACGAACTACCGCGCGTCCGACGGCCTGCTGACCGACCGGTTCGCGAACCCCGTGGTGGCCGCGAGGAGTTCAAGCGGGGAGCTGTTCTTCGGCTCGCAGAAGGGGCTGGTGGCGTTCATCCCCGGCCAGGTCGTCGACCGCAAGCGCACGCTGCCGGTGTTCCTGACCGACTTCCGCCTGTTCGGCGAGTCGGTGCTGCCAGGCAGCACGCCGCTGCAGCAGCCGATCTGGTCTGCTTCTGCGCTGGCGCTGGAACCGCGCAGCATCGCGTCCTTCGACTTCGCCGCCTTGAACTATGTCGACCCGGCGCACACCCGCTACCGGTACCGGCTCGAAGGGTTCGAGACGAAGTGGAACGACACGGACAGCGCGCGGCGCAACGCGACGTACACGATGCTGCCGCCGGGCGACTACACCTTCCTCGTCCAGGCGCGCGGCACCCGCGGGGACTGGAGCGAGAGCGCGGTGCCGCTCAAGATCCACGTGCCGCCGCCGTGGTATGCCACCTGGTACTTCCGCGCCGCGGTCGCCGTGCTGCTGCTGACGGCGCTGTGGTTGGCCTACCGCCTGCGCATGCGCCAGTTGCACCGCCATTTCGAGATCGCGCTCCAGGCGCGGCTCGACGAGCGCACCCGCGTCGCGCGCGAGGTGGCCGAAGGGCTGGAGCAGCGCGTGCGCGAGCGCACCGAAGAGCTGGCCAGCGCCCAGCACGCCGCCGAGGCCTCCACGCGGGCCAAGAGCGAGTTCCTGGCCAACATGAGCCACGAGATCCGCACGCCGATGAACGCCATCCTCGGCATGTCCTACCTGGCGCTGCAGACCGGCCTGGACGCGCGCCAGCGCAACTACGTCGACAAGGTGCACCGTGCCGCCGAGTCGCTGCTCGGGATCATCAACGACATCCTCGACTTCTCGAAGATCGAAGCCGGCCGGCTGGAGATCGAGGAGATCCCCTTCCAGCTCGGCGACGTGCTGGACCAGCTCGCCACGCTGGTGGGCATGCGCGCCGAGGAAAAGGGGCTGGAGCTGCTGTTCGCGCTGTCGCCCACGCTGCCAACCGCGCTCGTCGGCGACCCGTCGCGGCTGGGCCAGATCCTGCTGAACCTGAGCAACAACGCGGTCAAGTTCACCGAGCAGGGCGAGGTCACGGTGGCGGTGGCCGAGACGGCGCGCGAAGGCCAGCGCGTGACGCTGCGCTTCGAGGTGCGCGACAGCGGCATCGGCCTCGCGCCCGAGGCCGTCGCGCGCCTGTTCCAGCCCTTCACGCAGGCCGATGCGTCGACCAGCCGGCGCTACGGCGGCACGGGGCTGGGCCTGGCGATCTGCCGCCACCTGGTGGAGCGCATGGGCGGCGAGATCGGGTTGGACAGCGAGCCCGGGCGCGGCAGCTGCTTCCACTTCAGCCTGCCCCTGGGCCTGCAGCCCGGGGCGGCGCCAGCGCCGCAAGACAACGAACTGCACGGCATGCGCATGCTGGTCGTCGACGACCATCCGGCGGCACGCGAGCTGCTGCACACGCTGGCGACGGCCTTCGGCCTGGAGGCCGAGACGGCGGCGGATGGCGTTGCGGCACTGCAGGCCGTGGCGCAGGCCGACGCCGAGGACCGGCCGTTCAGGCTGTTGCTGCTGGACTGGCACATGCCGGTCCTGGATGGCATCGGCTGCCTGGAACGGCTGGGGCAGGCCGCCGGCAGGCACGCTCCGCCGACGGTGCTGATGGTGACTGCCTTCAACCGCGACGAGGCCGAACGCCAGCTCACCGCACGCGGGCTGCTGGTGGCAGGGCTGCTGGCCAAGCCGGTCACGCCCTCGGGCCTGCTGGACGCCTGCGCCAATGCGCTGGGCCGTCCGCGTGCCGGGCTCAGCCGCAACGTGCAGCGCCACGAACTGCTGCAGGCGCGCCAGGCCGGGCTGGCCGGCGCGCGCGTCCTGTTGGTCGAGGACAACCCCATCAACCAGGAGCTCGCGCGCGACCTTCTGAACCGCGCCGGCATCGTCGTACACATCGCCGGCGACGGCCAGGAGGCGCTGGCGATCCTCGCGCGCGAGCGCTTCGAGGCCGTGCTGATGGACTGCCAGATGCCGGTGATGGACGGCTACGAGGCGACGCGCGAACTGCGCCGCCGCCCGGAACTGCAGGACCTGCCGGTGATCGCGATGACGGCCAACGCGATGGCCGGCGACCGCCAGAAGGCGCTGGAGGCGGGCATGAACGACCATGTGCCCAAGCCCATCCGCGTTGACGAGCTGTTCGCCACGCTGGCGCGCTGGGTGCGTCCGGCGCTGCCCGCGCCCGCGCCGCAGGCGCCGCCCGCGGCCCTGGACATGGGCGCCGGCCTGGCCGCGCTGATGGGTGACGAGGCGCTGTATCGGCGCTTGCTGGCGCTGTTCCGCGAGCGTGAGAGCGACATCGTCGTGCGCTTGCGGGCGGCCCGTGAGCGCGGTGATGGCAAGGCCGCCCTGCGCTGCGCGCACGACCTGAAGAGCGTCGCGGGCAGCCTGGGCATGCCCGCCCTGCAGCGTGCCGCCACCGCGCTGGAGGAAGCCTGCAGCCAGGGCGTCGAAGCGGTGGGCCTGGAGCCGCTGCTGCAGGCGGTGGAGCGCGAGCTCTCGGCCGTGCTGGCCAGTTTGCAGGAGAAGGGCTTGACCTGAAGTCAGCGATTTCTGGTGGTAATACGGTGTCGACGCCGTCGTTGGTATCGACACCTTCGACGAGACCGCGCCGGCCGGTGTGCTGTTCAAGCACTTTGGCTGCACGCCGAAGAACGTGGCCGCGACCGTCAAGGCGGTGCTGAAGAAGGAATAACGCGGCGGTCTTGCGGTAAAACCTCCGGTCATGGCGGCAGGAGATGCAATGCGCGACTTCATCATTCTTTTGGCGGCAGGGCTGTGCACATTGGCGGCTCAGGGCCAGGTGCCAAGGCCGGATGACAGGGCCGACCAGATGCTGGCCTGCCTGCTCAATGCCAACGCACTCCCTCAGCTGCCGAGGGAAAAGCGGGAGGCCTTGCGCGGTCAACCGTCGAGTTCACGGATGGTGCGGGTGAAGCTGCTGTTCGAGCGCCCGGACGCGGCCCCGCGCGTGGAGGTGCTGGCCAACACGGCCGATGAGTCCATGCAGGACGAGGTTTTCGACTATCTCAAGGGCCATCGCCTGCCCTGCCTGCCTGCGGGCGCTGCCCCGCTCGCGGCTGTCCAGGAATTCGTATTCGCCGGCGATGCACCGGTGCGGATATCGGCGGCACGGGGGTGGTCGGAGCAGGCCGCGACGCAGAAGTGTGTGGTCATGCCGCGCAAGGCGCCCGATTTCGTGTATTCGCAGATGGAGGGCCCCATCGTCAAGACCCTGGTGGTGGCCCGCTTCGACGGCGACGGCCAACAGCCGCCCAAGGTTCAGGTCCTTTACTCCAACGCCGGCCCACGACCGCAGAAGGCGATCCAGGAATACCTGGAGCAATACCGGATGCCCTGCCGGCAGGCAGGCGATCCCCCATTTGCCTTCGAGCAGCTCTTCCAGTACGTCTTCACGTCCGCCAAGCCGCCGAAGTTCCGCGAGGCCGAGGTGCCGCTGGCCAAGTTCATGGGCTGGGTGAAAGGCCGCAGGACCCTGGACGCTTCGTTTGATTTCGACACCATGGCGTGCCCCTTCAAGGTGACCTGGACGCAACGTCGGCCTCACCTGCCCAACACCGCTTTCGAGCTCGGACGACCCGATCCCAACCGCCTGGAATTCCTGCGCTGGCTGGCCGGGCTGGAGATGGAGCTGGACTCGCGTTCGCAGGACTGGCTGTTCGATGAATCCATGGTCATCGACATTCCCTGCGGCCGGTTTGCCGCCGCGACCGGTGGCTGAAATCGCCCTGAAACCACTCCGTACCGCGAATCGCCGAGAATCGCGCCCGCACCGAATTTTTCATCCTCTGGAGACAGTTCCATGACCATCAAGATCGGCATCAATGGCTTCGGCCGCATCGGGCGCATGGTGTTCCGTGCCGCCGTGGCGAATTTCAAGGACATCGAGGTCGTCGCGATCAACGACCTGCTCGAGCCCGACTACCTGGCCTACATGCTGAAGTACGACAGCGTGCACGGCAAGTTCGACGGCGAAGTCTCGGTAGACGGCAACACCCTGATCGTCAACGGCAAGCGCATCCGCCTGACCGCCGTGAAGGACCCGTCCGAGCTGAAGTGGGCCGAGGCCGGCGCCGACATCGTCATCGAAGCCACCGGCATCTTCCTGGACAAGGCCGGCGGCGAGAAGCACCTGGCCGCAGGCGCCAAGAAGGTCATCTTCTCGGCACCGTCCAAGGATGAAACGCCGATGTTCGTCTTCGGTGTCAACCACACCAAGTACGCCGGCGAAGCCATCATCTCCAACGCGTCGTGCACCACCAACTGCCTGGCCCCGCTGGCCAAGGTGCTGAACGACAAGTGGGGCATCAAGCGCGGCCTGATGACCACCGTGCACGCCACCACCGCGACGCAGAAGACCGTCGACGGCCCGAGCAACAAGGACTGGCGCGGCGGCCGCGGCATCCTGGAGAACATCATCCCGAGCAGCACCGGCGCCGCCAAGGCCGTCGGCAAGGTCATCCCCGAGCTGAACAAGAAGCTGACCGGTATGAGCTTTCGCGTGCCCACCAGCGACGTGTCGGTCGTCGACCTGACCGTCGAGCTGCTGAAGGACGCCAGCTACGAAGAGATCTGCGCCGAGTTCAAGGCGCAAAGCGAAGGCGCGCTCAAGGGCGTGCTGGGCTACACCGAGGACAAGGTTGTCGCGACCGACTTCCGCGGTGACGCCCGCACCTCCATCTTCGATGCCGACGCAGGCATCGCGCTGGACAGCACCTTCGTCAAGCTGGTGTCCTGGTACGACAACGAGTGGGGCTATTCGAACAAGGTCCTCGAAATGGCCCGCGTTGTGGCTGCGTGAGCCCCTCGTCCAGTCTGCCGCGCTGAACGCGGGCCAGACTAGCCGGTCCCCCAAGGGGACGGCGATGCTTGCCGGATCGACCGGCAAGCACATCGCCAGGCGGGCCGGCTAGGGGCGGCCCGTCGCTCGGCCCGAATACCGCTGAAAAGGCCAGTCGATCTCGCGATCGGCTGGCCTTTCTGCTTTCTTGCGCCCCACACTTGTTTGCGATTGCTTCACAAGGGCGCGCCTAAACTGGCCGCCCCGCCCGTTCGAGCTCGCCGTCATGAAGTCCTTGCGTCCGCTGCTGATCGCCGCCCTGACCGTGATGGTCGCGCCCGTGCTGGCTCAGACGGCAGACACCGAAGCCCGCGTCATCGTGCGCTTCAAGCCCCAGGCCGACAGCGTGCGCGCCAAGGCCCTGGCCTTGCGGGCCACCCGGGCCGAGGCGCGCGAGGTGGCGCAGACGCGCGCGACGGCCCTGGGCCTGCGCAGCGGCCAGCGGCTGGCGGCCGGCATCAGCCTGGACGAGCGCACCCATGTGGTCATCGCCAAGGGCATGACCGGTGCCGCGCTGGCAAAGAAGCTGGCCACCGATGCCGAGGTCGAGCTGGTGGTCGTCGACCAACGCCGCAAGCATGCCCGCCTCCCCAACGACCCGCTGTTCGGTGGCGCGGACGTGAACCCTGAATCGACCGTCGGTGGTGTGCAGGCCCGCACCATCGACCAGTGGTATTTGAAGAAGCCCAGCGCCACGCCGGGCCAGGTTGTCTCCAGCATCAATGCGCCGGCAGCGTGGGACACCACGACCGGCACCGCCACAACGATAGTCGCCGTGCTGGACACCGGCGTGCGCCTGGATCACCCCGACCTGTCGGGTCAATTCGTCAGCGGCTACGACATGATCGGCTTCGGCAGCGCCGGCAACAGCCAGCAAGCGACGTCGATTGCCATCGCCAATGACGGTGGCGGTGCTGACAACGACCCGTCCGACCCGGGCGACTGGGTCAGCCAGACCGATATCAACGGCGGCGCCCTGGGCAGTGGCTGCGACAGCAGCGACATCGGCAACAGCTCCTGGCACGGCACCCGTGTGTCCGGCCTGATCGCCGCCAGCAGCAACAATGGCTTGGGCATGGCCGGCGTCGGCTGGGGCCTGAAGATCCTGCCCGTGCGTGTGCTGGGCAAATGCGGCGGTTATGACAGCGACATCATGGCTGGCATGAAGTGGGCTGCCGGCATTGCCGTGCCGGGCTTGCCGGCCAATGCGAACAAGGCCAAGGTGCTCAATATGAGCCTGGGCGGCAGCGGGACCTGTGGCACCACGGGCACGGGCGCTCTCTACCGTGACGTCATCAGCCAGGTCAACGCGGCCGGTGCCACCATCGTCGTCGCGGCCGGCAATTCCGAAGGCCAGGCCGTCGGCCTGCCGGGCAACTGCCCCGGCGTCATCACGGTGGCGGCGCTGCGTCATGTCGGCACCAAGGTCGGCTTCTCCAGCCTCGGTACGGAGGTGACCATCGCCGCGCCGGGCGGCAACTGCATCAACACGCTGACCAACCAAGCCTGCCTCTATCCCATGGTCAGCACGACCAACTCGGGCACGACGACGCCGGTGGCGGGCGCAGACACCTACACCGGCAGCGGCGCCTCGGTGGGCACGAGCTTCTCGGCACCCATCGTCAGTGGCATCGTCGGGCTGATGGCCTCCGTGCGTCCGGGTCTGACCTCGGCCGAGGCAACGCAGATCCTCAAGAGCACGGCGCGCCCCTTCCCGACAAGCGGGGGCGGCAGCGCCGCGGATGGCAACCCGCCGCAATGCAAGGCACCCAGTGCCACGGCGCAGGACGAGTGCTACTGCACGACCAGCACCTGCGGCGCCGGCATGGTGGACGCCGCTGCGGCCGTGGCCGCGACCCAGGCGCTGAACGGCACGACGGTGACCATCACGCCAAGCCCGGCGAGCGGCCTGACCGCTGGCCAGACGCTGACACTGACCGTCACGGCCACCGGCCTGCCCGGGGACCGCTCGGTCGCCTCCACGGCCTGGGTGCTGGTCGATGGCGGCGGCATCGTGACGGCCTTTGCCTCCGGCGCCAGCACGGCCACGGCGACGATCACGCCGACGGCGGCCGGCAGCTTCACGGTGCGCGCCGACCTGACCGACAACGCCGGTGTCGTCTACAGCCAGTCGGCGACGATCAGTGTCGCGGCAGCGTCTTCGTCGAGCGGCTCGTCGGGTGGTGGCGGCGGCGCGGCCAGCGCGGCCTGGCTGGCTGGTCTGTTGCTGGCGGCGTTGGCGCTGCGACGCTCAGCTGCTGGCCGCTGATGCGGCTGCGGCGGGCGCCGCACTGCAGGCCTTGAAACCGACGGCCAGGGCCGCGTCCTTTGACGCCTTGAGCCGGGCCGCGAGCAGGCCGTCGGCCTGATTGATGACCAGGCTGTGGCGAGCCAGCGGCGCCTTCAGCGTCAGCACGCGCAGGCCCTTGAGGCCGCGTTTGTCGAAGTTCTCGGCCTGGGCGTTCGCCTCGGCCTGGCTGGGGTGCTTGCTGAGCACGAAGGCCGGTTGCTCGGCGGGCAGGCCATCCAGCGGTTCGAAGTTGATGCGCAGCTGCTTGTAGGTGGCTTCCTTGCGGGCGCGGAACTCGGGGTCGGCGAGCTTGATGGTCGCCACCACCCACACGCCCGGCTGCTCGCTGCTGCGCACCTGGGCCTCAGCACCGGCAGCCTTCAAGGCGGCCTGGGCGGCGGCGAGGGCCGCATCGCCATCGAGCGGGCCCAGTTCCAGGCAGCTGCGCTGGGCGGCGACGGCGGCCGCACTGGCGGCCAGGGGCTGGATGCGTTCGGGATGCTGCTGGGCCTTGACGCGCTGCGGCTCGCGGCCGCCCTCGGCCGGCAGGCCCGTGACGGTGTCCAGCCAGCCGCGCGACCAGATAAGGAAGAGGGCGTTCACCGCCAGCAGTACCAGCACGACCACGCGCATCACAGCGATTTCTCCAATCTGAGACTCAGTTCGCCTCCGCTGATCGGCAGCAGGCCAGCGGCGGTTTCCAGCAGCAGTTCACCACGCTCGCTGACGCCGCGTGCGGTGCCGGCCTGCTCGCCGACGCGCACACGCTGGCCGCCCGCGAGGTCGCGGCGCGCGAATGCCGCCTGCCAGGGCGCAAAGCCCAGAGTTTCAAAATCAGCCAGCATGCCACGCAGCGCAGGAGCCAGGCGGTCCAGCGTGGCATGCGTGGTGGCGGCCGGGTCCAGCGTCTGCAGCGCCGCGTGGSCGCTGGCAAAGGCGGTGCGGTCGGCGCCTTCGGGCAAGGGCCGCAGGTTGAGGCCGATGCCGATGACGACGCCGCGCTGGTCCACCGGCAACGGCACGGTCTCGATGAGGATGCCGCCGAGCTTGGCGCCATCCAGGAAGAGGTCGTTGGGCCATTTGAGCTGGATGTGCCGGCCCGCCGGGTCCAGCGCATCGGCCACCGTGCAACCCACGGCGAGGGAC